>JBBJOE010000213.1:0-5371 GCA_037721765.1 Thermomicrobiales bacterium | reverse complement strand
CGGGGACACGGCCGAAGACATCGAGGTTCTCGAACGGCACCGTCCGGAGATGGGCAAGGCTCAGCGCGGCCAGGGTCTCGCCGTCCGGAACGGTTGGGCCGTGATAGTCGATCCGGTCCAGGTAGGCGTCGCGCTGCGACCCCGAAAGGGACGCGCCGATCCCGGACGGCACGGGATTCGCCCGGGGGCCGGGCCGCGACGCGTGGTTCACCGGGCGGACGCCGGGGCCGTCGGATGCGTGACGTTCGCCGATTCGGTCGCCGGGCTGCCGTCCCAGAGGGTCGCCCGCTCGGTCAGTTCGACCACGTTGCCGTCCGGGTCGTCGCAGTAGATGGCGTGATCCCCGGGGCGGAAGGTCCAGCCGTCCTCGACGGCGATGCCCTGCGCGACCAGCCGGGCCTGGACGGCGCCGAGGGTGCCCGCCGCGACCCGCAGGGCGAAGTGGACGTGGGCACCGCCCCGGCCGCCGTGGATGGCCCGCTCGCCGCCGGTCTCGCGGGGCCAGAGGCCGAGGAAGGCTTCCCGGCCCAGCGTGAGGAAGACGGCGGGACGGTCGGCGCCCCACCGGTCGGCGACCGGGAGGCCCAAGACATCGACGTAGAAGCGTTCGGAGGCGGCGAGGTCCGCCACTTCCAGGACCATCTCGAACAGGCCCATCGTCGGCGGCGCCCCGAGCGTCACCACACTCCCGTTGGTCTCCATCGCCTCGCCGGGCGCCATCCCGGCCGGTGCTGACGTTGCCATCTCGTGCTCCTCTCGCCGGTACCGTCGCCGGTGCCGGTTCCCACCGTCCGATCTCTCGTCCCACCATATCGGAGCGACGGGCATAATGCAAGTGATTGCTTGTAGAATGTGTCGGGAGGATGCGGTCGGTGAGCGGTCGGGCTCGCGGCACCCATGGGAGGACGGATGACGGAGCCACCGATGACGGGGCCACCGGTGAGATCGGAGACGGACGACGCGGCGGGACACGCCCGGCCCCGGGCCGCGCTGACCGAGAACCAGTGGCGGATCGTCGAGCACCTGAAGCGGGCCGGGACGGCCGACGCCGAGACCCTGGCGGCGACCGTGGCGATCACCCCGAGCGGGACGCGGCAGCACCTGGCGACCTTGGCCCGGGAGGGGATCGTCGCGAGCGACCCGGTCCGGGGGATGCCCGGCCGGCCCCGGCACCTCTACCGCCTGACCGAGGCGGGGGACGCGCTGTTCCCCCGGGCCTACGCGGCGCTGACCAACGAGTTGCTGGATTACCTCGATGCCGAGGATAGCGAACTCCTGGGGCGGATCTTCGACCGCCGCGGGGCCCGGCGCCTCGACGAGGCCCGGGAACGGCTCGGGGATCGCCCGTTCGGGGACCGGGTCGGGGTCCTGGCGGACATCCTCGACCGGGACGGCTACGTGGCCGGTGCCGACGCTCACCCCGACGGCGGCTACCTGGTGACCGAGCACAATTGCGCGATCCTGGGCGTGGCGCGGCAGCACCGCCATGCCTGCACGAGCGAACTGGCGTTCCTCCGGGCGGCGATGCCGGACGCCGAGGTGACCCGCGTTGCCCATCGTTTGGCCGGCGGGCACGTCTGTTCCTACCGGGTCGTTCCGGTGGCCGGGGGCCCGCCGGGACCGGGCACCGGTGACGACGGTGTGTCATTGGGGACCGATGACGGTGACAGCGACCCCGGCCGCCGCCAATCGGGCGCGGCGTAGGCCGACCAGCGGCCATCGCGGCGCTCGACCCGGACCGGCAGCCCGAAGCAGGCCGAGACCCGCTCGCCGGTCAGGACCTCGCCGGCTGGCCCGGACGCGACGCTGGCCCCTTCCCGCAGCAGGAGGGCGTGGGTGGTCGAGGTGGGCAGTTCTTCCAGGTGGTGGGAGACCAGCACCGTCGTCAGGTCCGGCCGGGAGGCGGCGAGATCGGCCAGGGCGGCCAGCAGCGCTTCCCGGGCCGGCAGGTCGAGGGCGTTGGCGGGTTCGTCGAGCAGCAGCAGGGGCGGTTCTGCCATCAGGGCGCGGGCGATCCGGACCCGCTGCCGCTCCCCCTGGGAGCAGGAGGCGATCGTCCGGTCCCGCAGTCCCGCGCAGCCGAGGAGGCCCAGCAGGTGTCCCGCCCGCTCCCAGTCGGCGGGACCGTAGCGGGGCCAGAGGGGTTGGACGGTGTTCGATGCGCCGGTCAGGACCAGCACGATGGCCGGCAACTCCGGCGGCATCCGGACGGCGGGGTCGACGATCCCGATCCGCTCCCGCAGCCGCCACAGGTTGGCCCGGCCCAGGGCGCCGCCGAGGACGGAGATGGTCCCCGCGCTGGGGTGGCGGACGGTCGCCAGCAGGGACAGCAAGGTGCTCTTGCCGGACCCGTTGGGGCCGAGCAGGGCCCAGTGCTCCCCGGCCCGGACGGTCCACGAGAGGTCCCGCAGGATCACGGTGCCCTCCGCCGTCCAGACCCGCATGGCCTCCGCCCGGACGACGACCCGGTCATCGGCCCCCGGCCCGGCCAATTCCACCGTCGCCCCGGCCGGCGGTGACTCCACGCCGGCGGTGCCCGGTGCCGATGCCATGCTGGTTCCCCCCATGCCCGCCGCCATCCCCGTCGCTCGCCGCGACGGAGGGCGGGCCGATCCGGTCCGCGAGCATAGGGGCACCCCGGCCGGTCGTCAATCGCCCGTCACGGGGTGCGCCCGGTGCCATCGTCTGATGCGACGTTCGAGCGCAGCCCGCCCAGCCCGGGCGATCTCACGCACCCGCGACGGCCGGCACGGATGTCGTCCGGGCCCGATGTCCGGCCACGGTCGCGGGGGACCAGGGCGGTTCTCCCAGGTCCCGACCGCCAGGGGTTACCCTCGCGGCCGGTCCAGATCCAGTGCGGCGCTCGGTCGGAGAGAGGGGCCGGCGATGAGCCATTCCCGTGGGGCCCGGATGCGCCGGGCCGCTACGTCCCGGTGGCTCGTGCGGGCGACCTGGCCGGTCCGGCACGCCGGTTGCGACGACCCGGGCGGACCGGCACCGTGGTCGGGCCAGCGGGATCACGAGGAGGACACCGATGAGCGACCGGACCGGGACGACGGCCGACGACGCGAAGGACGGGGCCAAGGAGGGCTGGGACGAGACCAAGGGCGACCTTGGCGACGCCTTCGGCACGATCAAGGAGCGGGCCGGCGGCCTGGTCCAGGATCTGACGGGCGATCACGAGACGACCACGGAACTGTTCGACGTCCCCGACGACGAGCGCCCGGCGGCACCACCTCCCCCGTCGGGATAACTACCGCGTCCCCCATCGCGGGGCCGGACCCTCGCCCCCGCGAAGCGATGAACGGTTTGGACGGCTGACCCACGTCACCGTGGGCATCCGATGCGCCTCACCCGGGTGGCCAGCGCCAGAGATGGATGCGGCGACCGGACCCGATTGGCCCGCGCTGAAGTCGGCCCCGGTGACCCGGCACGCCCCGCGGCAGGGCCCGGAGGGGACCAGGTCTGGTGTGTTCGGGAGGCTTCACCCTGGAGTCCGGCATGGGGCGTCCATCCACTCTGATCCCGCCGCATCCCGGTCGTTGATCGTTTCGCCCCCATCCGCTCCGAGATCGAAGGGACATGGGCGCGGGTGCACTCCCCGCCCTCTGGGACCGGCGCCGGATGTTCCGGGCAGTCCGAAGCACCGGCGACGCCCGGGGGGCTGTCCAGCCGTGCGCGACGAGGACACCGGCGCCGCGTGGAGACCGCGCGGAGCCTGGATAAAGACCGTCGTTCCCGTCCGGTGGCGTGGGTCCCATGCCCGGGGCACGGGCGACCCGCGCCATGGTCGCCGGGTTTGGTAAGCTTGGCCCGCTATGCCTACCCGACCCGCCCGACGCGGCGCTCCCCCCTCCAATACCAAGACCACGACCCGGCGGCAGCCCTCCCTCCCGGACACCGGGGGCGATGTCCCGGTGTCCGGGCCGGATGTGGGAGCCGCGCCGGCGGGCGGTGCGACCCCGGCCCCGGCACCCAGGGCCGGGGCACCCCCGGCGGCCGGCGCGGTCGCCGCCGACCGGCCGATCCCGGATCCACTCGCCCACGATGTTCCCCAGCCGCCGGGGACACCGGCCGGCGGGATCACGACCACGGCGGCCGATGCGGGCGCGGTGATGGTCCCCGGTGAGCCGGACGATGCCGCGCTCGCCGCACTCGGCCCGGACCTCGCCGCCGCCGGGGAGATCGATCGCTCGGACGGGGCCACGGTCGGCATCCTCGCCGGCGTCGTGGTGATCCTGCTGCTCTGCGTCGCGTTCATGCTGATCGCCGCCGGCAACGCCTGAGCCGGATCACGACGGATCCGACTCCCTGCCACTCCGTGACCCCAGAATCGTCGAACCGCACCGGTCGGTACACACCGGTGCGATGTCCGCATGGGAGGCCAATCACGATCGTGGCCGGGAACCGCTGGAGCGGAGGCGACTGGCCCGATTTCCACATTGATCCCGCGAGCCACGGGACATGGTGACCACGGCCAGCCTCCTACGGATCGTTCGCCCTGATCTGCCCAACGCATGGTGGGTTGCCGGATACATGGTCGGCCCGTCGGGGTCGGGGCATCTGCCGGGCGACCGGCGGGCCGTGACGGGTGACGGGTGGGTCATGGGGCAGGCGAAAATCGGGTCTTGACAACTCGACACGGATGCCTAAACTCCTTGCTCCCGGGGTTGATCCGCGACGGTCGCGACGTCACACCCAGCGAGAGTCCCCAATCGACGAGAGGTTGTGATCATGCGTGCCCCCGCCGCGCCCGGTCGGCTTTGCCTTGCTCTCGCGATCGTCATCGGCATCGGCATGTGGCCACTCTCGATCGGTCACGGCCCGCCGTTGACGGTCTCCGCGGAGACCACCTACACGTTGCTCACGGTCCTGCTCGCCGACGAGTCCGGTCATCCGGTTGCTGGGGTGCGCTTCCGGGCAAGGGCTGACGATGGCACATTCATTCCTGTCTCCGAGAACGTCACGGCAGACAATGGATATGGCGTCGCCACCGCGGAGTTCAGGTATATCCCGGCCGGTCCACCGATCACGATCGAGCGAGTCAGCCCAGATCTGGCGGGGATGGAGACGGTTTTCGATCGGACGGAAACCGGCGGGTCACCGACCTACGTGCCTGAGAACGCGTTCCCCTTTCACTACGTGGCCGAAGTCGGGGTGCCCCGCAACCTCTACCTTATCCAGCGTGCCATCGTGATGGAGGCCTCGCCGACGGCGACCGCCGAGCCGCCGACGGCGACCGCCGAAGCCCTTTCTCCAAGTCCGTCGGTGCAACCGACGGCGGTTGCCGAAGCAACCGACACCCCGACCGAGGTGCCGACCGAGGTGCCGACCGAGGTGCCGACCGAGGTGCCGACCGAGGTGCCGACCG
>JBBJOE010000212.1:0-5401 GCA_037721765.1 Thermomicrobiales bacterium | reverse complement strand
GGTATCGGCGATGGCGTCGAGCGTGGCCACGGTCGTCGCGCCATCGGCGCCATCGACGCCATCGACGCCATGATGGTGAGCGCCGATGGGGTGAGACCCCGTCCCGTTGGAGGCGTGAGTCACGGCCGTGCCGTCGTGACGCGTCAAACCGGCCAGCGTCGTGGCCGGGGCGGCATCCTCGGCCGGGGCGGCGGCGGCCGCGTCGGTCGTACCCGCGTCGGCCACCGCGGCGCGGCGGGCCTCTTCGGCTTCCCAGGCCTCGGCGGCGAGGGTTTCCTGCGCCTCGCGCTGGATCTGGGCCTGCGCCTTCGGGCGCTCCTACAGGCCCGGGGGGGGGGCGGGCGGAGGGGTGACGGGGGCGGCGGCCTGGGGGGCGGCGCGGGCGGCCTTGGCCCGGGACGGCCGGCGACCGCCCATCTCGGTGGCCAGTTGGCTGTAGAGGGAATTCATCTTCAGGTGGAAGTGCTTGGCGTCGACCACCTCGACGTGGAGGGCCTCGTCCTTGATCGTGATGATCACGTCCGGGGCGACGTAGACGGCATCGCTGGGGCTGCGCCACCAGCGGGCCTGCTGGGCCTGGAGCGGGAAGGGGTTGAGGTGGTTCCGGATGAAGTCGCGGGCGGCCTCGACCTCGTCGGTCGAGACGTCGAGGGCACGGGCGATCTGGCCGAACTTGTGGGCACCGAAGGCGTCGAGGTGGTGGGTGACGATCTCGTTGACCCGGGGCGGGATCTCCTCGCCCGAGGGTTCCAAGTGGCGGAGTTGGAGGAGCAGGCACTCCTGGAGGTCGCGGGCGCCAACCCCGATCGGGGCCACGTCCTGGATCACCTCCAGCACCGCTTCCACCATCTGGACGACGATCCCGAGGAGTTCGGCGGCCTCTTCTAGACTGACGGTGAGGAACCCGCGGTCGTCGATGGCGTCGACCAGGAACTCGGCGATGTGGTACTCGTGTGGCTCGAGCACCGTCCGGGCATCGGCGAGGATCTGCTCGGGGAGACTCATGGCGTGCGCGATCAGGGTCATCGGGTCGAACTCGTCGCCATCCGCCGCGCGCTCGGTGAGCATGGTCTCGGGAAAATCCTCGTAGCTCTCGGTCTCGGTCGGTGGAGCCTGGCTGACCAGGCAGGTGGTGCAGAAGGTACCGTCGAGGACGCCGCCGCAGAGGGGGCAAGAGGCGCGCTCGTCGGCCTCGAGGGCCGGGTTGGCTTCCATCTCGGCGGCTATCACGTTCTCGAGTTCCATCCGGGACAGGCTGAGGATGTAATTGGCCTCGATCAGGCTGGGGGAGACCCACGCCCGCATCTCCTGCCCGAAATCGAACCCATGATCCATGGCCGCGTTCCTTTCATCGTCGGGCCGCATCCCACCGCACGGTGGGGCGCGTCGCGTCCCCACCGTCAAGGGCGGGACGCCCGCGGCCGGGGCCGGGAAATCGCGCGGGCCCGAGGGGTTCGATCGGGGTCCCGGGCGTCATGCGGGCCGGGCGGGGACGGGTCCGGCCCGCGTGGCCGGGACGTGTTCCCCACCGGGGTCCGCGAATGTGAAGTCCCGTGCCAGCAGTATACGGAGCGATGATCCCACTGGCAACAATCTTGCTATCGGCGGGGTGTGACAGGCGTCGAATCGATGTGTCGTCGTAGGGTGTGATCGGTCGTGATGGCCGCGTCGCGGCGCGATCGCGCGTCCGGAACGGACGACGGTATCATGGGACTTCCGGGGTCGCCGCATCGGGCGCGTAGCGCCGGGTCATGATTGGTCTTGGGGTATGCGCTCGTTCACCATCGGCCGGGTCCAGGGCATCGCGATCAATATTCACCCCACGTTCGCGCTCGTTCCCCTGCTCGTGATCTGGAATCAGCAGCAGGCGGGGGGTTGGGACGCGTCCGCCCTGGTGTTCGGGATGATCCTGACCGGGTTAGTCTTTGCCTGCGTCTTGCTGCACGAGCTGGGGCATGGGGCGATGGCCCTCCAGTTTGGCATCCGGGTCCACGATATCACCCTCTGGCCGATGGGCGGGGTGGCCCGGATCGAGACGGCGGCGGCGGCGCCGAAGGTGGAGTGGCTGGTGGCGATGGCCGGCCCGGCGATCAACGTCGCGATCGCGATCGGCCTCCTCCCCCTGATCGTCCTCTATGGCCTGCTGCGGGGCTACCGATCTCCGGGGCCCCTGATGGACGAAGTGTTCGTGGCGGACGGAACGGGCGCCCTGCTGGTCTACCTGCTGCTGGTCAACCTGCTGCTCGTCGCCTTCAACCTGCTGCCAGCCTTCCCGATGGACGGGGGGCGCATCCTGCGGGCCTGGTTGACGGAGGTCACGGACCGGGACACGGCGACCCGGGTGGCGGTGGTGATTGGCCAGGTCATCGCCGCCGGACTGATCGTGGCCGGGCCGGTGTTCGGGCAATACTCGTTGGTCCTGGTGGGTATCTTCGTCATCGTCGCGGCCCGCTCGGAGGGGCGGACCGTCCGGCTGGAGACGGCGATGCGCCGGCTCAGCGTCGGCCAGTTCGCCCTCTGGGACTCTGGGGGGATCGAGCCGACCCGGACCGTGCCCCATGCCCTGCGCGGGGGGCCCCGCGATGTGGTCGTGACCGATGATGGCCGGGTGGTGGGTATGCTCTGGCGCGGCCAGGTCTTGCGGGCGATGCGGGACGGGTTGGAGTCGCGGTTGGTCGGGGAGGTGATGGACCGCGACGTGGTCTCCGCCGACGCCCGTGATTCGGTATTCGACGTGCAGCAGCTGATGATCCGGCTGGACCGGTGGGCGATCCCGATCACCGAAGACGGCCTCTACAAGGGCGTCTTCACCGGTGAGCGGTTCATGCACGTCTATCGTCAGCTCGAGGTGGGCCAGGCGCGGGGGCGGCCGACGGGAGTCTTCGGCCAGGTGTCCCAGGGGCTCAGCGACATGCTCCGCGCCTTCGGGCGCTGATTCCCCGGGGAATCGATCACGAGGCCCGGCGACGGGCCATCGACGCCACTGGTGGTGATCGTGGAGTGGTCCTTCTTCCCCGCCCGGCGTGTGCTGGCGGTATCCGGGCCGTCCCGCCGCCTTGACCCCCGCCAGCGGGGGGAGTAGGATCGCGGGATAGGGGGATGTCGACCCCCGGAGGCACGATGAAGATCTCCACGCGCGGTGAGTATGGGGTGCGGGCGATGGTCGCCCTGGCACGCCACTATGGCGACGGGCCGGTCTCGCTGGCGACCGTGGCCCGGGATTCGTCCGTGCCCCCGGCCTACCTCGAGCAACTGATCGGGCCGCTGCGGCGGGCCGGGCTGGTCCAGAGCACGCGCGGCGCCCGGGGAGGGTATCAGTTGGGTCGTCCCCCGGCCGCGATCCGGGTCGGCGACGTCTACCGGGTGATGGAGGGGCCGGTCGCCCCGATGGATTGCGTCTCGGAGGACCCGGCTGATCAGACCTGCCCGCTGATCGACGGCTGTGAGACCCGGCCGGTCTGGCTCAAGGTGCGCGACTCGATCATCGGCGCCCTCGACTCCACGACCCTCGGTGACCTGATCCAGGAGCGGGCGCCCCATGCGACCCGTGAGGCGAGTGAACCGCTACCCGTCCTCTGAACGGTTCCCGGCGCCGCGGCGTCGTCGGGACACTCCCGTCGCCGGATCCGGCTCACGCCGCGATCGTTCGCCAGGGCAACCCCGCTCACCACGGCTCATTCCGGCTCGGGACACCTGACGGGGACGGGTTGCGGGGCGAGGCTGGCCGGTGTCCCGCGTCGCCGACCGCATGGCCCCGTATTCCCCGCCGGTGGTTCCAACCACGGCCACGATCCTCCTTCCTCCCCGAACGATGACGACGCGCCCGGAGAGCGGCGATGATCCGCGACACCATCTACCTCGATCACGCCGCGACGACCCCGGTCGATGCCGAGGTGATCGAGGCGATGCTGCCGTTCTTCGGGGATCGGTTCGGCAACCCGTCGGCCGTCTCGGGATTGGGTCAGGAGGCCCGGGCGGCGGTGGACCGGTCCCGGGCGACGATCGCGGCCGTGCTGGGCTGCCGGGCGTCCGAGGTCGTGGTCACGGGCGGGGCAACCGAGAGCGACGGGCTGGCGCTGGCCGGGGCGGCCTGGGCGGCGCGGTTCGCCAGGCCGGACGGGCCCCCGCCGCACCTGGTGGTTACCGCGATCGAGCACTCGGCGGTGCTGGAGAGTGCCCGGATGCTGGAACGGCAGGGGTTCGCGGTGACGGTCGTGCCCTGCGAGGCGGACGGGCGGGTCGCGCCCGGGGCGGTCGAGGCGGCGTTGCGGCCGGAGACGTGCCTGGTCTCCATGATGCTGGCCAACAACGAGACCGGGGCGATCCAACCGGTGCGCGAGATCGTGGCGATCGCCCGGGAGCGCGGCATCCCCGTTCACACCGATGCGGTCCAGGCGGCCGGAATGTTGCCATTGAAGGTCGATGACCTGGGAGTGGACTTGCTGACGCTCTCGGCCCACAAGTTCTACGGCCCGAAGGGGGTCGGGCTGCTCTATGTCCGGGCGGGGACGCCACTGGCGTGGACGCAGCGGGGGGGCGGCCAGGAGGGCGGGCGCCGGGGTGGGACGGAAAACACCGCCGGGATCGTCGGGATGGCGGTCGCCCTGGCAAAGGCGGAGGCGCGGCGACCGGAGTACGTCGGCCACTGTGCAACGACGCGGGACGACCTCTTGGCGGGAATCACCGGGGCGGTGCCCGGGGTCGAACTGAACGGGCCGCCGCCGGGTCCGGACCGGCTGCCGAACAACGCCAACCTGGCCTTCTCCGGGATCCAGGGGGAGACGCTGCTGCTGGCATTGGACATGGAGGGGATCGCGGCGTCGGCGGGTTCGGCCTGCACGGCGGGCAGGGCCGAGCCGAGCCACGTGCTTGAGGCGATGGGCCTCTCCGACGAGCGGTGCCGGTCCAGCGTGCGGTTCACGGTCGGGTGGGACACGACAACCGAGGACATCGCGGAGACGATAGACGCGGTCACGGGGGCAGCGGCCCGCGTCCAGGCGCTGGCGGGACGCGGCTGAACCGAACAGGGCGCGCCCGCGAGAGCGGTGACGGGTGGGTGGCCGCGTGGCCGGGTCCGGTATGCGCGGCGATACGGAATCGTCTCGTCCTTGCCGAGGTTGGGCACCTGCACCTCTACCGTTCACCGCGGCGGTCGGCATGGGTCGCCGTGAGACGGGGCGACTCGCTGGTTCCGTCGTCGCCCCATATCAGGACCAGCGGCGTTGACCAGCGAGGAATCTCCGACCGGGTCCATTGCCCAGGGCACGCCGCATCCCGACATCGGGATGCGGGGGTGACGTCTGACGGGCACATTCGCGAGGACCTCCGGGCCGACGGGCGGTACGACGGGGATCGCGGTGTCCGGGCGAGCGCCTACACCGGCAGGTATACCGTTGGCGGG
>JBBJOE010000211.1:0-5423 GCA_037721765.1 Thermomicrobiales bacterium | reverse complement strand
CACCAGCATCACCCTGGCCCTGCTCCGCTGAGGTCATGGTGACCCGGCGATGGCTCGGAAGAACGGGACACGGGGGTAATGTCCGGGGTCAAACGGTACACGGGTCGGGACACCTGTCGTCGGGGCGCTGATCGTTGCCCTCCACGCAGAAAAGACGTCCGCCACATGAGACCTTCATCACCTGCAGGCGCAACGGGCGACCTACCTACAAACACACCTCACACGGCGTAGTCACCTCTCATCGCCCGAGGATCGGCATCCCCGATCGATTGTGGTACCTTCCACCCCGAAATCCGCCCGCTGACTCACTCCGGCGATTACCGAGGACTTCCCGATGCCCGTCCATGACCACTCCGCCGGTGACGCCCCCCTCCGCCGCCGCCCGTCGACCATCGGCATCGTGGTGGCGATGGAGGCCGAACTGGTCCATCTTCTCGCCGCCGTCCGGATCGAGGCCGAGGGGCGCGACGGGCCGTGGCTGGAGCGCCACGCCCGGCTCGGCCGGCACGAGCTGGTGATCGTCCGCTCCGGCATGGGGATGGTCAACGCCGCCGCCGCGACCGAGGGCCTGATCGCCCGTCACCGGCCCGACGCCATCGTCAACTACGGCTGCTCCGGCGCCCACCGCCGCGACGTTCTCCCCGGCGATGTGGTGATCGGCGACCGCTCGGTCAACCACTCCGCCGTCCACATCCTGGCCACCGGCGAGGAACTCTTCAAGGGATCGGAATACGAGGTCGGTGGTGAGACCATGGCGGCCTCGGACTTGGCCTCGGACCCCGCCTTGCTCGAGCGGACTCACCGCGCCGCCGCAGGCTGGTCACCCGAACCGTGGCCCCGCGAGGCGGGCTGGCCGGCCGGCGTGCCCTATCGCGATCCCGTCGTCCACACGGGCCCGATCGCCTCGGCCGACATCTGGACCCAGGCTCACGCCCGGCTCGACCTGCTCCACGGCCGCCACGGTACCCTCTGCGAGGACATGGAGGCCGCCGCCATCGCCCAGGTCTGCGCCCTGCACGGCCTGCCCTTCCTCACCGTGAAGGACATCTCCAACAACGAGTACCACGCGTCCACCGACCTGGCCGGCGGCTTCGGTGAATTCCCGACCGCCGAGGTCGGCAAACGCGCCGCCGCGCTGGTGGTACGGGTGTTGGACGAAAGTCGGTAGTCGGTAGTCGGGGGACGGGGGACGGTGGACGGTGGACGGTGGACGGTGGACGGTGGACGGTGGACGGGAAGAGTCTACTGGCCCCTACCCCCATCAGCTGCCGACTGCCAGCTGCCGACTCTCGTTCTTCCGACTTCCGTCTTCCGACTTCCGTCTCCGTTCAGTTCAGGTAGTCCAGGGGGCGGACCACCATCTGGCCGGCGACGGGGTCCACGGAGATCACGACCTGGGCCAGGTAGGGCAGTAGGATATCCGGGCCCTCGGGGGGAGAGATGACCAGGACATCGTTGGCCCCGGTCTCGATCAGGTCGGTTACGGTGCCGATCGGCGCCCCGGCCTCGTCGGTCACCGCCAGACCCATCAACTGGTAATGGAAGAACTCCCCTTCGTCGAGCGGCCGGACGTCCGAACCCGGCAGGGTGATCGTCATGCCCCGCAGCGCCGCCGCCTCCTCGGGCGTGGTGATCCCGGCGAACATCACCAGGAGTTGGCCGGCGTGCATCCGCGTCGAGAGCACCTTCCGGGGCGTCGCCTCGTCGCCGACGAGCAGGGTCTTCCGCGTCAGCAAGGAGTCGGGGTCGTCCGTCACCAGGCGGATCTTGGTCTCCCCATCGATGCCGTGGGTGCCGGTGATGATCCCGACCGTGAACCGTTGCGTGCGGGGATCGGCGGCGGCGTCGGGACCGTACGTCTCACTCAGTCGCCGGAACCGGCCCTGGGTCCGCCCCGGCCGGGTCCGCCCGGAACCGGGCGTCGCGGCCGCGGGAGGAGTCGCGGGCTTGGCACCCTTGCGGCGGGGCGAGCGCGTGGGCGCGCCAGACCGCTCGCCGTCCTTCCGGACGGTCGTGGGAACGGCAGGACCCTCGGCCCGGGCCCCGTTCGCGGCGTCGCCGGGGGAATCACTCTTCGATGGCAAGGGAGGTCCTGAGGTTATCACGTGATCCGGCGATCATCAGCGTCGTCCGCATGGCCCGGGCGACGCGACCTTGTCGGCCGATCACCTTGCCGAGGTCGTCCGGAGCGACCCGCACCTGGACATGGACGGCGGTACCCCGCTGTTCGACCGTCACGGCGACCTCGTCCGGCTCGTCGACCAGGTTCACCGCCAGGTAGGTCACCAGACCGCGCAGCCGCTCGACCGGGTCGGCCCCATCACCCTCGGCCACCGCGTCGCCGCCCGACGACCACGCCGGGTCATCCTGGTCCTCGTCGGGGGCGCCATCGTCGTCCCCGAGAACACTGCCCGCCAGTGTCTTACCAGGGGCGAATCCGGCGTCGTTCCCCGGTTCGGCCATCCCGGTCTGGTCCCCGTCGAACGGGACGTCATCCGCCCCCTCGTCATCGTCCGGCCCGCCGCCGCGTCGTTCGTCCATCGTCTCGCCCTCGTTTCCCGGCGCCTGCCCCGATGTCATGTCCCGATTCTACCAAAGCCGACGGGGGCGGCCCGAAGGCCACCCCCGTGCGTTGCGATGTCTCGTGTCTATCCCGTCCCGGTCGCGGTCGAGAACCGGATGTCCGTCAGGACGAGGTGGTCGTGCTGGCGGCGGCCGGGCGCCGGGCCCGGGTCACCTTCGCCGGGGTGGCCGGAGCGGCGACGGCTGCCGGAGCCTCGCCCTCGACCGCCGTCGAGACGCGCTCGGTCTGGGTCGTGTTGGGCCACTTGCCGCGGGTGATCCCGTGGCGCTTGAAGATGCTGGCGACCGTCTCGGTCGGCTGGGCGCCGTTGCTGAGCCAGTGCCGGACGCGCTCCTCGTCGATCTTGATGGTCGCGGGGTCGGTCAGCGGGTCGTAGTGCCCGACCGACTCGATGAACCGGCCGTCGCGCGGCGAGCTGCTCTCGGCCGCCACGATCCGATAACTCGGCCGGCGCTTGGCCCCCATCCGACGCAGTCGCAGCTTGATCACGCGGTATCGCTCCCTACTTCACATCTCGATAGTTCGCATCGCCGACAGGTTGCCAGGGCCCCACGCCGTTGGGGCCTCGACGGCGACCTCGGTGTCACGCATCTTCGCGGCTGGGTATGAACACCCACTCCGGTCCACGGATCGCGGCCCATGATGGGCCCCGTGCCCGGACGCACGACGGCCGAGTCTAGCACCGACGCGGACGACCCGTCAACGACGCGTGGCACGGCGCGATCCACCGGCCGTGTCTCTGGCCTTTCCTATCCCCAATGAGATCCGAGTCGGGCCGGGTGGACCGACCACGATCGGGAGGTCCGGCCGCGGCGAGTGGGATGAGATGTCCAGCAGAAGAATCGCTCTCGCGTTCCCTATCGGCGAACGGTGCCGGAGCGACGGCCGGCTCCGGCCGGGGGGGCACTCGGGACATCGGGGCAGCAGGCGGCCACGATCGTCTCGGCCAGCGCGCGGGGGAAGCCGAGGTCGGCCGCCCGGTCGGCGATCTGGCGCGAGTCCTGGCGCTCGACCAGGGCCTCGGCGATCACCTGGCTCGGCCGGGGGGTGGCGGGAATCCTGGGCATGACCATGCGGGTACGGCGCTCCTCTCGAAACGGGTCCAGGCACGAGATGCTCGATCGCCTGGGGCGGGGTCGATCGGTAAAATCATGTGATCGGGGGCCCTGTTCGCGCGGCCCGCAAAAACGGGACCAAACTCCTGCCGACTGTACCAGCC
The DNA here is from genome assembly GCA_037721765.1 of Thermomicrobiales bacterium. Taxonomy (GTDB): domain Bacteria; phylum Chloroflexota; class Chloroflexia; order Thermomicrobiales; family UBA6265; genus JACCVE01. Next base: position 1,620 of record JBBJOE010000211.1, on the reverse strand, counting down.
CGACAATCGTTCGACAACACTTATCCGCATCGCCCGTCACTTCGGTGTCGTGCCCCCGCTCCGCCCGCGCCGGACCGTGCCGGGCGAGGACCGCGAACAGATGTGACCGCGGGGGACCACTTCGAGTCATGGTCACCCGCGATCGGGCGAATGGCGACCCCCGCTAATCGATTCCGGCCGCGACCGGTTCACCGGCCCGCCGCACGTGATCTTCGTACTCGCCGATGATCGCCACCTTCTCGGCCGAGGCCGAGGAAGGGTCGAACCGCAGCCCGAGCCAGGTCCGGACCAACCCCTTGGCGACTTCTGGCCCGATCACCCGCGCGCCCAGGGTCAGCACCTGGCAATCGTTGGAGAGCACCGACCGCTCCACCGAGTAGGTGTCGTGGGCGACCGTCGCCCGCACCCCGGCGACCTTGTTGGCGGTGATCGCCATCCCGATGCCCGTGCCGCAGACCAGCAGGCCCCGCTGCACCGCGCCGGAGGCGACCGCCCGGGCAACGTCGATCCCGACGTGGGGATAGGCGGTCGCGTCGTTCGCGTCGGGCACCCCGAAGTCCCGCACCTCGACCCGGGGATCGGCCTCCAGCTCTCGCTTCAGGGCATTCTTGAGGTCCGCCCCGGCGCTGTCGGCCCCGACCCCGATGATCATCCGCGTCCCGTCCATCCCGTCGCCTCCCTCGTCACGTCCGTGAGTCGTCGTACCGCGTGAGCGTCCCCTTCGTAGGGCCGTCTTCGTCGGTGACAGGGCGTTCGACCCGACCTGGGAACAGCGCGGTGGGTCAGCCGTCCCCGGTCCCTGGTCCACGTCAACGGCCGGTCGCATCTCCCATACCGAGGCACACGTCGTCCCCGTCTCGCCGGAGGTCACCCTATCGCTCGGCCAGGGCGTCCCCGACCGCGCGGAGCACGTAATACATCGAGGTCGCCCCGGCGTCGACATGGCCCCGGCCCCGCTCTCCCAGGCGGGCCGAACGGCCCCGGCGGCTGATCATGTCAGCCGTCGAGCGCATCCCCGCCCCGGCGGCCGGCAGCGACGCGCCCCAGGCCGCCGTGATCCCGGCACCCGAACCGGCCGAGGCGGCGAAGGCCGTCACAAACGGGTCCAGGGTATCGAGCATCGTCTTGTCCCCGGCCGCCGCCTGGCCCCGGCGCCCGAGCGTCTCCAAGCCGGAGCGCAGCGCCCCGGCGACGGCCGCCGCATCGATAGCGTCGTCGTCGGGCAGCGCCGTGCCGATCGCCACCAGGCAGGCCCCGACCAGGGCCCCGGAGGCTCCCCCGGCCGCGTCGCCAAACGCTGTCCCGGCCCGGACCAGCGAGGCGCCCGCCCCGCCCGTGTCCTCCCGCACCGCCGCGACCGCCGCCCGGAAGCCCCGCGCCATCCCCGCCCCATGGTCGCCGTCGCCGACCGCCGCGTCGAGCCGCCCCAACTCGGCCTCGGCCGCCTCGATCACCCGCGCCGCTTCCCCCAGGCACGCCCGGGCCGCGATCCCGGCCAGACCCCCGGGCGGCCCGTCCACGTCGGGTCCCAGTGCCTTCGCGCCTCCCGGGCTCGCATCACCCGTCTCCCCGGCGGTGTCAGCCACGGTCTCGGTCCGGTCCCACTCACGCGCGGTCCCC
>JBBJOE010000210.1:0-5470 GCA_037721765.1 Thermomicrobiales bacterium | reverse complement strand
GCCGCAGGACATCGCCGCCCGGGATCGACGGGCGCTTGCCCGGGAACAGCCACCGAAGACGGAGAAGTGGCCGCGGACACCCCGCCGCCAGGCCCGCATCCGCCAGACGCTGCGACGGCGCCAGGTGGACCTGACCTTCGTCTTGGAGGACGTCCACGACCGGCACAACGTCAGTGCCGTGCTGCGGAGCTGCGACGCGGTCGGCATCTTGAAGCTGCACGTCGTTTATCGCCAGGACCGGCCGCCGGAGGACGCCTTTGCCCGGACCACCTCCAGCGGGGCGGTCAAGTGGGTCGAAGTGGTCCGGCACGAGACGATCGAGGCGTGTTATGACGCCCTGCGGTCCGAGGACATGGCCATCTTCGCGACCGCCCTGGAGACGGACAGCCACGACCTCTATGAGCTGGACCTGACCCGCCCTATGGCCGTGGTGTTCGGAAACGAACAGCGAGGAGCTTCGGAGGAGGCACGAGCGGCGGCCGACGGGACCGTGGTGATCCCGATGATGGGCATGGTCGAGAGCCTCAACATCTCGGTCGCCTGCGCCGTGACGGCCTTCGAGGCCATGCGCCAGCGACGGGCCGCCGGGGCATACGATCAACCGAACCTGGAGACGGAAGCGCTGTCTTCCATGGAGGCCGACTGGCTGCACCGGTGAGCCGGTCGGTTCGGTCAATGCCCGCCGCGCGCACCCTCGTCCCGCCCACCTTGGTCGTTGTCCTCCCGATCCTCGGATCTTACGAACCGATTCTCGATGCCCTGGAGCGCGGTGAGCACCGCGAGCGTTGACAGAGTCCCGACCACGGCGACGAGGTAGAACCCGGCCCCGACCAGCAACCCGAGGGCGGCCGTGACCCAGATGCCGGCCGCGGTGGTCAGGCCGCGGACCCGGTTCCCGGAGACGAAGATCACCCCGGCAGCCAGGAATCCGATCCCCTGGACGATCGTCGAGCCGATCCGGGATGGGTCGTAGGGGCTCGGCATGTCCCCCTGGCTCGACGCCTCGCCGAGGAGCACGGACGCGATCATGAACAGCGCCGCCCCCTGGCAGACCAAGGCGTAGGTCCGCAGCCCGGCCGCCTTGTTGGCGCGCTCCCGCTCCCATCCGATGGCGCCGCCGAGGATGAGCGATAGGACGATGCGCCCGATCGCTTCGAGGTCTGAAAGGTGGTCCATCACCGGCCGCCGCCGTGTCTCCTGTCCATGTCGCACCCGTCGTGACGACGTTTCACCGGGGGCGGAATCGCGTGAATTCGGCTTTCACGGCGCGGTCGCCAGGTCAGAACTGGGCCTCGATGACCACTTCCCCTCCAACGCGCAGCACGCGAACCGATGCCCGGGATCCCGCACCGAGCATCGCCACGAGCCGGTCGAGGCCCGCCATGTCCTTGACCCGCTTGTTGGTGAAACCCACGATGACGTCACCCTTTCGCAGCCCCGCCCGCTCGGCCACGCTGCCCGCCCGGACATCACCGACGAAGACGCCCTCGGTGTCGACCGGCCGCGTCCCGGCCGCCTCCGGGTGGCGGGCCAGGTAGTCCCGGGCGTTGGCGCCGAGCACGCCCAGGGGGGGCCGCTTGGGGCGGGCGACCCGGGCGATCATCTGGCTCAGCCGGACCTGGTCGAAGCCGACGATCACGTCGTCGTCGGAAGCGATCACCGGGACGCCCTGCTGCCCGGAGCGGCGGACCATCTCCATCGCGGCGTCATAGTCCTCGGATACGTCCTTGACGTCGAACTCGACGTCCTGCGCGCGGAGGTACTCCTTCGCGCGGTCGCACCAGGGTCAGGTGGGTGTGGTGTAGACGGTGATGGCCGCCATGATAGGTCTCCTCCGCGGGGCGCCCCTTCGGCGGTGCCCCGGTCACGATCGTCCGGTCAGGCCCGAAATCGCCCGCACGAGCGATCGGTCACCCGTTTTCTACCACGAGTGACACCGAGATGGCCTCGGCCAGCCCCCGCATCATCGCTTCGTAGCTGGCTTCGAGCGTACCGGGACGCCCGAGCGAATCGAGAGTCACCGGGAGGATCGTCGCGGCCGTTCCCCGGGCCGCCAGCGCGGCGGTGAGCGCCTCGGTGCCTCGTCCCTGGAGGCGCACCGGGACAAGGACTAGCCGCGGGTCGGCGGCCACGACCGTTTCGGCCACAGCAGCGGCGTCGTCCTCGGTGACCCACCTGTCCCCGACCGTGGCGGGGAGCGGGGTGACCGCGAACTCGCGGGAGGCGAGGAGGTAGGCGACGCCGCTTTCGAGGGTGACCACGGAGCGCCGCCCGGCCGGGACCATGGCAAGGGTCTCGTCCAGATACGACGAGAGAGCGGTGTACCGGTCCTTCGCCCGCGTCGCGGCCGCGAGGTAGGTGTCCGTCATCGCCGGGTTCAGTTCGACCAGCACGCCCGCGACCTCGTCGAGAGCGAGTGACCAGAGGGAGGGGTCAAGCCAGACAGCAGGCGTGGGGACGCGTCCCACCGCGTCCGGCGGTAGGAGGCGGTCGGCGGGGATACCGTCCGCGACGCCGATCACGGGGCCGAACTCGACCGCGACGGCGAGAAACGGCTCGAGTCCAGTCTCTAGGCCCAGACCGTGGTGAAACGTCACGTCGGCCCCGTCGAGGACGCCGGTGGAGGTGGCCGGGGGCCGGTAGGTGACGGGGTCGGCCCCGGGCGGCACGACCTGGCGCACCTCGACGCCGTCGCCGGCGACCTCCCGGACCAGGCCGCTGACCAGCGAGGTCGTCGTGACCACGACCAGACGCGGCGGGACGGCGGCGGGTGCCGGCGACTGCCAGGCCGCCGACGAGCAGCCACCGAGGCCGACGAGGGCGACGAGGAGCGCGAGGGTGACCGTAGACTGTCGATGGCGGCGGGCCCGGTGCACCGTTAGAAATCGAACGGCAAGTTGGCCGGCATCTTGCCCTTCTTGGCCATCTTGCCGAACTGGGCCATCATCCCCTGCATGTCCTTGAACTGCTTGAGCAGCTGGTTGACCTCGTTGCGCTGGGTTCCGCTGCCCCGGGCGATCCGGTTCAGGCGACGGCCCCGGATCAGCTCCGGGCGGCGCCGCTCCTGGGGCGTCATCGAAAGGATGATCGCCTCGATCCGCTTGTAGTCGTCATCGGAGATCTGGGCCTTTGCCTGACGCATCTGGGCACCGAGACCGGGGATCATCTCCATCAACTGACTCAGCGGGCCCATCTTCTTGATCTTTTGGAGCTGGTCCAGGAAGTCTTCCAGGTCGAACTGGCCCTTGATCATCCGGTTCTGGAGCCGCTCGGCGTCCTTGTCGTCGGTCAGTTCCTGGGCCCGCTCGACCAGCGAGAGGACATCGCCCATCCCCAGGATGCGGCCGGCCAACCGTTCGGGGTAGAAGGGTTCCAGGGCATCGAGCTTCTCGCCGGTGCCGATGAATTTGATCGGCACCCCGGTCACGGCCCGGATCGAGAGGGCCGCGCCGCCCCGGGCGTCGCCGTCCATCTTGGTCAGGATCAGGCCGGTGATCGAGAGCCGGTCATGAAAGGTCTGGGCGACGCCGACCGCCTCCTGCCCGGTCATCGCGTCGGCGACGAGCAAGATCTCGGTCGGGTTGACCCGGTCCCGGATGGTGACCAACTCAGCCATCAGTGGCTCGTCGATCTGGAGTCGCCCGGCGGTGTCGATGATGATCGGGTTATACCCCCGTTCGAGGGCGTGCTTGACGGCGTTCACGGCGACGGTGACCGGGCTCGTGCCGGTGGTGCCCTCGGCGTAGACGGGAATGTTGACCTGCTTGCCCAGCGCCTGGAGCTGGTTGACGGCTGCCGGTCGCTGCAGGTCGGCCGCGACCATCAGCGGGTTACGCCCCTCCTTGCGGAGTTGCAAGGCCAGCTTGCCGGTGTGGGTCGTCTTGCCGGAACCCTGGAGTCCGACCATCATCAGGATCTGGGGCGGGCGGTCGGGCAACCGGAGTGGCTCCCGCTCGGTCCCCAGCACCCGGATCAGTTCCTCGTTGACGATGCCGATCGCGGTCTGGGCCGGGGTCAGGCTGCGGAGCACGTCCTGGCCGACGGCCCGCTCCCGGACCGCCGCGACGAAGTCCTTGACCACCTTGAAGTTGACGTCCGCCTCGAGCAGGGCGCGGCGGACCTCTCGCATCGCGTCATCGACGTCCTGCTCGGTCAGCCGGCCCTTCTTGTTCAGGCGGCCGAAGGTCTCGTTCAGGCGGTCGGAGAGAGATTCGAACATCGTGGCGTCCTCGGTTGTTCTGGGGAAGCGCGGAGGAGGTCGAGTTGGTCCGGTTCGCGCCTACAGGCCCTCACCGATGCCGAAGAACAGGGAATCGACGTAGGTGTCCGGATGAAACTCGGCCAGGTCGGTGGCCCTCTCCCCGGTGCCGATGTAGGAGATCGGGGTCCCCAGTTCCTTGGCGACCGAGAAGGCGATGCCGCCCTTGGCGGTGCCGTCCAGCTTCGCGATCATGATGTCGGTGATCTCGACCGACTTCGAGAACTCCTGGGCCTGGATCAGGCCGTTCTGGCCGGTGGTAGCGTCGATCGCGAGCAGGACTTCCTGGGGCGCCTCACCAACGTGGCGCCGCATGATCTTGCGGATCTTACCCAGCTCCAACATCAGATTGGTCTTATTGTGGAGGCGGCCGGCGGTGTCCACGATCAGGACATCCGCGTTCCGATTGTGGGCGGCCTGCATGGCGTCGAACACGACCGCGCCCGGGTCGGCGCCGGGGCCGTGGGCGATCACCGGCACGTCGAGCCGTTCACCCCAAATCTGGAGCTGGTCGATCGCGGCGGCCCGGAACGTGTCCCCGGCGGCCAGCATCACGCTGCGGCCGAATCGCTGGTGGTAGGCGGTCAGCTTGGCGATCGTGGTGGTCTTGCCCACCCCGTTGACCCCGACGACCAGGATCACCCAGGGGACACCACGCTGCAGGATCTTGACCTTCCGATTCCGGGTCGCGAGTTCGAGGAGGGCGACCATGTCGTTGCGGAGCAGTTCCCGGGCGTCGGCCGGGTTCACGATCCGGCGCTCGCGGACCTGGCCGCGCAGGTCCTCCACCAGGCGCTGGCTGACGTCCCAGCCGACGTCGGCTTGGATCAACAGCATCTCCAGGTCTTCGTACAGTTCGTCGTCCATCGCGGAGCGGTCGAAGAGCCGGGTGATCTCTAGGAAGACGCCGCGACGCGTCTTCTCGAGTCCCTGTTCGAGTTGGACATCCGGTTCCGCCCGGCGGCGGAAGAGGCGAGACAGCACCACGGGAAGCGCCCTTCGTTGGAGGTTCGCGCGAGGGGATCGGGGGCCGGTCGGCGACGATGCGGCTCAGTAAATGGCCCCCGGAAGCTTACCATGCCCCTTTTGACCCCCGGTCGGCACCGTACCCGCGGCACAACGACGGAAGGACCGGCGGACGACTTTCCGGCGGTCCCTTCGCGCATGTCCGTGCCGGTGGATGTCCCCGCTACAGGCGGCGTAGCACCGGCA
>JBBJOE010000209.1:0-5486 GCA_037721765.1 Thermomicrobiales bacterium | reverse complement strand
GGTGTCCTGATCCGACCCCGGGCCGACCCTATGGTGGCCCGGTCGCTGCCCGGTCGCTGCCCGGTCGCGGCCCGGTCGCTGCCCGGTCGCTGCCCGGTCGCCGGTCAAGCGACCGGGAAGGCGTCGCCCGCCGCCATCGGGCGGGTCGTCGGCATGAAGTGGAGCAGGCTCTCGCTCCGGATCCCGCGCACCGTGCCAGATCGGAACCGGCATAGATTCCCGCGGACATCGAGGTCGCGGCGCTCGTAGGTCCCCGTCAGTTCGCCGGTGGCGGGGTCGAGCGCGACATCGGCCCGGACGTGGACCTCGCCGGTGTGCGCGCCGCGGTCGTTGTAGGTGTAAGCCCCATAGCGGTAGCTCAGGCCTCCACCGGCGCTCGCCACCCACCGGCCGTGGCCGGAGCGCTGGTAGGTCCGGGTGTCGTCACCGAAGATCGACCCGGGTGCCAGGAAGGCGACCACGTCGCCTTGCTCCAGGAACGTCGTCAGGATCCGGCTCGACCCCTGCCGGGGATCGTGACCGATCCCGGCCGAGAAGGTGATCGCCCAAGAACCCAGCAATTCCCCGGTGGTCGAGCGGGCGGTCGTCGCGTTCGGGGTGAAGGTCGCCACGTCAGGTCCTTTCGGGAGTGGTTCCAGTGAGAGATCATGTCGGGGAGGCAGGACCGCTCGGGTGCCATGCGCGTGGTGTCCATCGGGTCCGGCGGGCCGTGGTACGGGCGGTGGTCGGTGCGGGCGATTCGATCGAGGTCCCGATGGTGGAAACCTCTGACCCTAGTCTGCCCGCTTGGCCCGCGGTTGGCATCGGGGAAAATACTTAATCGGCTGTCGGGATTTCGCGGACGGGTACGGTGAACGCGATCGCCGGGACGATCTGGCGGTGTGGCGACCGGTCGGGCACCCGAGACCCATAGGCAAGAAATACGCCACTCCCGGGAGGGGTGCAAGCACCCAACGGTCCTGCCCACCTCGCCTTTGGGGACGTGGTCGGGTGCCCCCCCGCTGCCCCGTCCGGGCCAGCTCTGGAAGGTCCGGCGCGGTTCCCCACCCCGATTTCCCCGACGCCGCCTTCGTGCCCGGCCCATTCGGTGCGCTCCGCTCCCCATCGCGCGGCACCTCCCCGAGTGCGGGGTCGCCAGGGTATCAGAGTCGAGCCCCCGGCGCGACCGGTACTGTCCGTACGCCCGTTCGCGGGCTACGCGACTGGGCCAGGGCCAAGAGCCGCATCGCACCGTGACCGATCATCAGACGACGGCGGCCAGTGCCGGCCGGCTCGCCCGGGGAGGGCGCCACGGGCATGGTCCCGCCCAGCGCGACAATCAGACGCTCGTCGCCGATAAGCTAGTGGGAATCGGCTGAGTCGAATAGACGGGCGATGGTCCCCATCGCCAAGACGCGCCGGTTCGGGTCATCGGTACATGGGGTGAAGCCATAGCGGCCGCAGAAGGCGTGTACCCGATCACCATGTGATCGCCTCCATGGTCCGGGGCCGCTCCTCCTCACGACCATGGGCCCCCGTTGAGGACAGGCCGGGTCACGATGAGATATCGTGGCGCGACCGGGCGTCTTCGTGGGTTGGCAAAGCGTCTCGGTGTCCCGCGACACCGGGTCAGGTGACGACGGCCGCCGGCTTCCATCCCGTCCGCCAGAGGAGCAGCGCGACCGTCGCCGAGAGCGTCCCCATGGCGATGAAGGGGGCGGCGGTCCCGGCCAGGTCGGCGATGATCCCGACGGCGGCCGGGCCGGTCACCAGGCCGATATCGCTGCTAAGGCGGAGGGCGCCGATCGCCTTCCCCCCCTGCCCCCCGGCGCGGAGGACGGAATCCCCGGCGGACGTATTGGCCGTGACCTCGGCCACGGCGTAGACGACCAGGGGGATCAGGAACCAGGTCAGGCCGGGCATGAACGGGGCAACTAGGGTCGAGAGGGCGACCAGGCCGAGCGAGAGCGGGATCATCCGGGCGGCGCCGTGGCGACGGACGAACCGCCCGGCCGGGATCGCGCCGCCGAGGTGGGCGAAGTTCATCACCAGCAACACCGTCCCGATCGCCTGGGCCGAGGCGTCGAACCGCCCGGCGGCCCGCAGCGGCACGGCCACGACGAAGATCGCGTAGTTGGCATAGACCAGCAGGTTCGCCACCAGCGGGATCGCCATCGCCCGCCAGGCCATCCCCGTCGGCGCGGCCGCGACGGGGGTCCGAATCGTCGCCGCGGCGTCTTGGGCCGCCTCGATCTCCTCGGCGGGTGCGTTGGCGGCCCCGGCGAGCGGGGCGAGGGAGCCGGCTGGGGCTCCGGGCACCCCGGCGATCCCGTCGGACTCGCCAGCGGGCGGATCGGCTGTTCTGGCAACGGCCGCACCGGTGGTCCGGTCGGACTCGTCACCGGGCGATTCGGTGGACGGGTCGGCCGCCCAACCATCGGCCCCACCGGTCACCCCAGCCGCCGCGGGTGTCCCGGCCCTGGCCGGTCGGTTGGAGAGGGCCCCGGCGACCAGGGCGGCGCCGAGTACGCCGCAGAGCCAGAACACGGCCCGCCAGCCGAACTGGTTGGTCAGGAACCCGCCGGTGGCGAGCCCGAGGGCGCTGCCGATCCCGGCCGCGACGTTGAAGGCGGTCAGTGCCGCCCCCTCCCCCGGCCGGACCCGCAGCAGCGAGAGCAGGGCGGCCGAGACGACCAGGGCGACGCCGATCCCCTGCAGCCCTCTGGCCAGCAGCAGCGGGAAGGTGCTGGCCGCGAGCGCCGCCAGCACGGACCCGGCCCCGAGGGCGAGCCCGCCCCCCGCGGCGACGACCCGGGCCCCGACCCGGTCCACCAGCAGCGCGGCCGGCAGGTTCGTGATGAGCCGGCCGGTGAAGAAGGCCGAGACGACGAGACCGGTGGTGGTATCCGAGAGGTCGAGCGATGTCCCGATCTCCGGCAAGGCCGGCGAGACGATATCCACGCACCAGAACGTCAGCACGAACGCCCCGAGCGTCACCTGATAGGGCAGCAGGGCCACATCGGCACCCCGCGCCGGCAGGCGCGGCCAGCGCCGCGCCGGGGGTGACGATCCCTCCGCTGATGGGTGTGGTGCTGGGCCACTCGCGCCGAACGACTCGTCTCTCCCGGTGTCTCCCTGGTCGACCGTCGTCACGCGTGGTCTCGCCTCTCTGTCTCGCGAAGTCCCGGCCGGAAGTCTTCGGGAGCGCCACCGGCTGGCCGGGAATGTTCCCCCGCCGCGGACCAGCATAGCGGACCGGCCGGAGGTCGGATGTCCCTCAGCGGGATGTGACCCGCGCCCCCCAGCAGATCACGCCGATCTCCCGGTCCCATGGAATTTGGACGCATACCCTGAGGTTTCGATTCCCCGTTCTTCTCGGCGGTCCACCAACCAATGCCCGCTCTGGCTCAGGCATCCTGCCCCGGCTCGTCCCCCTGCCGTTGCTCGTCCCGGGCCTCCGCGGCCTTCTCCCGGCCGCGTTGGTCACGGGCCTCGACCCAGGCTTGACGGTAGGGGCGGAGACGATCGACCAGCAACCGGGCCACGGCGAGGTTGTGGAACCACTGGTGGTCGGCCGGGACCACCCACCAGGGAGCCTCCGGCGTGGCGGTCGCGGCGATGACGTGGCCGTAGGCAGCCATGTAGGCCGGCCAGCGACGCCGGGCCTGCCAGTCCCGGGCGGAGATCTTCCAGGCCGTCTCGGGGTTCTCCTGCCGTTCGGTCAAGCGACGACCCTGCTCCTCGGGGCTCATGTGGAGGAAGACCTTGACCACGATCGTGCCGTGGTCGATCAGCAGCCGCTCGAAGTTCCGGATATGGCCCAGATCACGCTCGACCGGGTCGTTCCCAGGGTCACCGGGGTCGTCATCATGCTCGGAGGCCCGTTCGACCAGGGCAATGATCGGCCCCTCGTAATAGGAGCGGTCGAAGACGGTCAACTCGCCGAGGGCGGGCGTCTGCGCACTGGCACGCCAGAGGAGGTGGTGGGCCTGATCTTCCTCGGACTTCTTGGAGAAGCCGTACACCTGAGCGGCCTGGGGATTGGCCGCCGCGAAGACGTTGCCGATGGTGACGTCCTTGCCAGCCGCGTCCATCCCTTGGAGGATCACCAGCAGGGCATGGGTCGAGGCGGCATACATCAGTTCTTGGAGGTCCCGCAGCTCGGCGGACAGGGCGTCGAACTCCCGGCTCGTCGCCTCTTCCGATAGGCCACCGTCCTCGCCGGCAGAGATGGTCCGGAGATCGATGGGTTCCGGGCGATCGACGATCGTGGCAATGGGCACGGGAAGGTCCTTCCATTCAGGGAGTCAACGATATCGTCAGGGAGCACCTCGCCGGGCCAGCACCTCGCCGGGCCGACGGATGATCCCGCTACGGCACGAGCCGTTCCGGGGTGATCGGCAGCACGGCTCGGGCGGCACCTCGTCCGGTGCGGTCCACCGCGTGGACAGTGACGAGCGCAACGGGAACACCGCTACGATCGTGTCGAGGGCGACCAGGGTCGACCTCCTGCCACACGGCGGGCGATCCACGCTGGAGGGCCGACGGATGTCACGACAACCACCGACCCCGGCGGCGGACAACACCGCACCGGCGCTCCGGAGCGTATCGAGCCAGATCAGCGCTCGGTGCGGGTCGCGTCAGGCCAGCGCCACCTCGATCACCGACGGGACACCTACCTGGCGCACCGCCTGGGCCAGGGCCCGGTCCAGATCGGCGACGGTCCGGGCGACCCCGGACGAGGCGGCGGCGCCCTCGCCCAAACCGGTGGCGACCGGGGTGGCGGCCGGATCACGATGCAGCACGAGGACGATCGGGTTCAGCCCTAGCCGGGCGGCGGTCAGCAGGTCTGGGCCGGTGGCGGGGAAGGCCGTCGCCTCGACCAGCACGACCGGCCGTAACTCGGGTTCGGCCAACTGGACCCCGATGCAGGCCGGCACGGCGAAGCCCCGGGCGCCGTACGACGCCGGCGACATGAACTCGCTGCAGAGGCGGATCGGCAGGTCGGCGGCCGCGAACAGCGCCTCGCCCGGGTCGGCCACGACCACCATCTCGTCGGTCAGGAAGCGGGCCAGGCGGGCGAAGAACCGGCTCCCGTCCAGCGCCTCACCCGGCTCCCCGGGCTCCCTGAGCTCGCCGCCGCCGGGGTGGAGCGGGCCGGTCCCCGGCAGGGCGCGGGCGGGCAGGTCTCGCCGGGGCAAGCGGGCCGCCAGGCCGTGGATGAAGTCGGTCAGCGAGACGCCGTCGTAGTGGCCGTACCCGACCGACAGCCCATCACCCCGGGCGTCGATGGCCCGGGCCGGGTCGAGGCGCGGCACCGTCCCGCCGGGGTTGAGGTCGGTCGGCCGGGCCCCGATCAGGAGCAGGGCGTCGGCCGACTCGACCGCCTCCCGGACCGAGGGGCGGCTTCGTGCCCCGGCGTAGATGCCCAGGAAACCGGGCGAGTCCTCGCCGATCACCGATTTGCCGAGCAGGGTCACCGCGGCGGGGATGCCGGCGTTGGCCAG
>JBBJOE010000208.1:0-5500 GCA_037721765.1 Thermomicrobiales bacterium | reverse complement strand
CGTTCGTCGCGCTGGCGACGCTCGCGACCGCGATCGTGCTGGCCCTGATGCTGACCGGGTCGTGGGCCGGCGCGGCCGGGCCGACGCTGGCCTGCCCGGAGTGGCCGGCCTGTCGCGCCGGGACCATGTTCCCGACCGGGGACGGCGCCGCGGTCTGGCCGGAACTGGCCCACCGGGCGGTCGCCGCCCTCGGCGTGGTCGCCGTCCTGGCGATGGCCGCCCTGGCCTGGCGGCGCGGAGCGTCGCGCTCGCTCCAGGCCCTGACGGTGGCCGCCTCGACCCTGGTGGTGCTGGAGGCCCTGGTCGGGGCCGACCTGGTCCTCTCCCTCGGCCGGGCCGGGTTGAGCGCCCTCCACCTCGCCACCGGTACCCTGCTCTGGGCGACGATGGTCGCGATCCTGGTCCTGGTCTGGCACGGTAGCACGGTCCCGGCCCGCCGGTCGGCTCCCGCCGCCGCCCGACCGGCCCCCGGGTCAGCCGGACCGGCCATCGGGGCGACCCCTGCCCCGGACCTGGCGGTCTCGGCGTCACCGGTCACGGCGACGGCCCAGGCGCCCGCCGTTGCCCCGCGACCGGCGACCGCCGCGACCGGCACCGCGCGCTTCACGGCAATCCTCAATGACTACGTCGCCCTGACCAAGCCCAATATCCTGAGCCTGCTGCTGGTCACCACGCTCGGGGCGATGCTGGTCGCCGCCGAGGGCATCCCCACCTTCGCCCTGGTCTTCTGGACGATGCTGGGGGGCACACTGGCCGCCGGGGGCGCCAACGCGATCAACTGCTTCGTGGACCGCGACATCGACGCCGTGATGCGCCGGACCCAGCACCGGGCCACGGCCGCCGGGCGCGTCTCCCCCGCCGCCGCGCTGACTTTTGGCCTCGTTCTCAGTGCCCTGGCGGTGATCCTGCTGGCCTGGCTCGTCAACCCGCTCGCGGCCGCGCTGGCCCTGTCGGGCAATCTGTTCTACGTCCTGATCTACACCTGCTGGCTGAAGCGGACCACTCCCCAGAACATCGTGATTGGGGGGGCGGCCGGGGCCGTCCCGCCCCTGGTCGGCTGGGCGGCGGTGACCGGCTCGCTCGACCCGATCGCCTGGCTCCTGTTCGCGATCATCTTCTTCTGGACCCCGCCCCACTTCTGGGCCCTGGCCCTGCTCAAGTACAAGGAGTACGACTCGGTCTCGGTGCCGATGCTGCCGGTCGTCGCGGGGGAGGAGGTGACCCGTCGCCAGATCGTGATCTACTCGGCCCTGCTAGCCCTGGTCGCCCTGTTGCCGCTCGCCTTCGGGCTCGGCTGGGTCTACGCCCTGGGTAGCTTGATCCTCAACGGCCTGTTCCTCGGCAAGGCCATCCGCCTCTGGCGCACGGCCGACATGGCCCACGCTCGCGACCTGTTCTTCTTCTCGCTCTGGTACCTGGCGGTGATCTTCGCGGCGGCCGTCGCCGACCGGCTGATCTTGGCTTGAGGCTCGCTTGGCCGATCTTCGCCGACGCTGGTCCGCCGCCCCGCGTACCGGGTTCGCCCGGCCGATCACCCGCGAAAGGATCCCGATGACCGACGCCACCACGGCCACCGGCACCGACCCGATCCGCCTCCTCACCTCGCTGCGCGCCGTGCGCGAGTACGACGGGCGGCCGATCCCCAGGCCGGTCCTGGACGACATCCTCCGCGTCGCGCGGTGGTCCGGCAGCGCCCGCAACGACCAGCCCTGGGACTTCATCGTGGTCCGGGACCGGGAGACGATCGCCCGGCTGGCGGGCGTCGATGGCTCGGCCGGCTTCGCCGCCGATGCCCCCCTGGTGATCGTGATCGCCCTGGCCGGGGGGACGAAGCTGATCGAGAGCTACGACGAGGGTCGCGTCTCGGAGCGGATGATGCTCGTCGCCCACGCCCACGGCATCGGGGCCAACACCGGCTGGTTCTCCCCGACGGGCGCCAGGGCCGTCAAGGAGATGCTGGGTATCCCGGAGGGCAAGTGGCTCCGCTCGATGGTGGCCTTCGGCTACCCCGCGACCACCGGCCGGTCGAGCAAGCCAGACGTCCGCAAGCCCGTCGCCGAGATCGCCCACGACGGCCGATTCGGGGCGCCGTTCACCGCGGAGTAACGTCGATGGGGTCGCCTGCCGGGGCCGAGCGCCCGGGATAGAGCGCCTCGGTCTCCACCAACGTGACAGGCATTCCCGGCCGCAGCGTATTCTGCATCTCGGCGACCGTGTCCATGTGTCGCATCAGGTCCCGGATCGCGGCCTCACCGGCGTCGGCGACGACCCGGGCCCGGTAGGTCACGCCGGATGCCGGCTCTCCCTCTCCTCCGAACGAGCCCTCGACGTCGACCTCGACCCGCTCGACCTTGATCCCTCGCATCGCGGTCTCCCTGCAGAGGTCATCGCCGTAGCAGGTCGCCAGCGCCAGGAAGAGCGATCCACCCCCAGTCACCCCGGAACCGGGACCCGACGACGTCGGAGCGATGGCGATGGTCTGGCTGTTCCTCTCCGTGGTCACCGTCGCCCGGTGCTCGCCGTGGCCATACTCGATCCGAGCGCTGATCCTCACCGCGTCATACTCTCGCGAACAGGTGCCGCATCCGCCATCTGGCCGGGCCCGTCCGGCTTCAACCGGCCGTTCACCCTCGTGGAGGATGGCACGGAGGGTCGGTCCGTCGGGGCCTCGCGGCCCGGCATCCGCCGTGCGACCGGCGACCATGAACGTGGTTGCCGGTGCCCGCGGGACACATCCGTCGGGGGAGTGTCGGCTATGCTTGTGATCGACATTCCCCATCGCGTGCCTCATCGGGCCACCACCATCAGGAGTCCACCTTGGGCGATATCTTTTCGGGCGAAACGATCCAGGCGCTCATCGCCATCATCATCATCGACCTCGTCCTCTCCGGCGACAACGCCGTCATCATCGGCATGGCGGCCCGCCAGCTCTCGCCAGAGAACCGGCGCCGGGCGATCCTGATCGGCGGCGCGGGCGCCGTCGGCCTGCGGATCATCTTCACCGCCATGGCGGCCCTGCTGCTTGGCATCCCGCTCCTCCAGGCCGTCGGTGGGCTCCTCCTCCTCTGGATCGCCTACAAACTGGTCACCCAGAAGGATCATGACGAGCACGTCAGCGAGGCGGGGTCACTCTCCCAGGCGATCCGGACGATCATCCTGGCCGACGTGGTGATGAGCCTCGATAACATCCTGGCGGTGGGCGGTGCCGCTCACGGCAACCTCTGGCTCCTGCTATTCGGTCTGACCCTCTCGATCCCGATCATCCTGTTCGGCAGTGGCCTGGTCGCGACGATGCTGAACCGGTACCCGTTCCTGATCTACGTCGGCGTGATCGTCCTGATCCACACCGCGATCGGGATGGTCTTGGAAGATGACATCGTCCACGATCGGTTCCAGCTCAACGTCTTCACCCACTACGGGCTCATCTTGGCCCTCTCGGTGGCGATGGTCGCGATCGGGATGCGGCTGCGGCGCCAGCAGATCCGCGCCGTCCTCAACGACGACGCCAGGGCCCGGGAAGTTGCGAGGGGCGCGATGTCGGGCAAACTCCAGTAGCTCCCCCATCGCCGGATGGCGTGAGACTGGGCTCGAAACGTCCTCCACATCATGGGTTGACCGCCCGGGACAGTGCGCGCCGCCACCCGCGACAATCTGTCACACCCGGATACATCCAAACTCGCGGCGGCGGCGTAGATCAGAGTGAGGACATCGCCCCACCCATCCGATGTTCTCTCCCATGATGATGTGGGGCGCCGCACACGCTCCATATCCCCTTCCCGCATAGGCCCGACCGGCAACCCGGTCGGGCCTATGTATTGCCCAGGGACGTTCATCACTCCCGTCCCGGCCGATGCGTGTCTGGCCACGCTCGGGGCCGCCGGTGCCCCCTGGTCTCCGCCACGTCCCGCGCTCCGCCCCATACCCCCGGCAGACGCTATCACCCCCCCGGTGCTCCCAGCAAGGGAGTCGACGCGCATCGACCTCCGATGGACCGTCTCGGGTCCCACTGCCCGCCCCGGCCTGGCCCGGCTTGCCTATGCCCGCGGCAGGCCGATGTCCGAGCGGCGGTGCATCCCCGGGAACGAGATCGCGTCCGCCCCGGCATAGGCCCGGGCCCGGGCCTCGTCCAGGGTCGCGCCACGACCGACCACCGTCAGGACACGACCCCCGGCCGTGACCACCCGCCCGGCCCCATCGCGGCGCGTCCCGGCGTGGAAGACCAGCACGTCCTCCGGCACCCGGTCCAACCCCTCGATCGGCAGGCCGCTTCGAAATGGCCCCGGATAGCCCCCGGAGGCCAGCACGACACCGACCGCCGCCTCGTCGATGGAACCACCCGGCATGACCGCGTCGCCCGGGTCCAGATCACCACTCGCGACCTCGGCCAGCAGGGTGAGCAGGTCGCCTTCGAGCGAGGGGAGGATGACCTGCGTCTCCGGGTCACCGAAGCGGGCGTTGTACTCCAAGACCATCGGTCCCCGGTCGGTGAGGATCAGCCCGGCGTAGAGGACACCGCGCATCGGGCACCCAGCCGCCGCCATCGCGGCGACGGTCGGGGCCAGGATCGTCCTCTCGACCCCGGCCAACCAGGCCGCGTCGAGGCCGGGAATCGGGGCAAAAGCCCCCATGCCCCCCGTGTTCGGGCCGGTGTCGCCGTCGCCGGCCCGCTTGGCGTCGCGGGCCGGCAGCAGGGTCACGAACCGCTCCCCATCGCAGAGGGCCAGGACGGAGACCTCCGGCCCTTCCAGGAACTCCTCGACCAGCACGGTCTCACCGGCCCCGCCCAGCACACCGTCCTCCAGCATCGCCGTCAGGACCGTCTGGGCCGCCTCCCGATCCTGGACGATCACCACGCCCTTGCCACCGGCCAGGCCGTCGGCCTTGAGTACCAATGGCCAGGAAAAATCGGTCAGGGCCGCCATGCCGCTCCCCAGGTCGGTGACCGCGACCGAGCGGGCCGTCGGCACCCCGGCCCCCCGGAGGAGATCCTTCGCCCACGACTTGCTGGTTTCGATCCGCGCGGCGGCGGCGGACGGCCCGAAGGCGCGGATGCCCTCGTCCCAGAGCCGGTCGGCTAAGCCCCGGGCCAGCGGCTCCTCGGGCCCGATCACGACCAGGTCGACCCGCTCCCGCTTCGCCGCCGCGACGATCCCGTCCAGGTCGCTGGCGGCGATCGGCAGGTTCGTCGCCAGACTATCCGTCCCGCCATTGCCCGGCGCACAGAAGAGGGCCCCAATCCGCGGCGAGGCCGACAGCTTCCAGAGGAGCGCGTGCTCCCGCGCCCCGCCCCCGACCACCAGCACCCGCATCGCCACGCCCACGCTCCCGCCCCTACCGATCGCCTGCCCCCTCCCGTCTTCCGTCTTCCGTCTTCCGTCTTCCGTCTTCCGTCTTCCGTCCGGCAGTCTATACTCGCGCGGGATCATTCCGCCGACGACACCCCAAGAGGAGCCTCCCCATGATCGACCTCCCCGCCAACGACACTCGCGTCTTCCTGTTC
>JBBJOE010000020.1:0-19300 GCA_037721765.1 Thermomicrobiales bacterium | reverse complement strand
CTCACCGCTCTTCATCAGGTAGATCCCTGTCGCGTCGGCACGGCGCGGCCGCCGGAGACGTGCGCCCTCTGGAGCGGCGTGGTCTGTCGAGCGCTCCCACCGGGGCGCTCGACGCGTGGCGCGACGATCTGGCCGGTCGGCGACCAGCGGGGACACCGCGAGGGACGGTAGATCGCGAGATGCACGTCGGCTGGCCAACCGCCAGCGCCCCGGCGGGTGAGCCCGCCCCACTGGTCCTGCGCCCGACCCCAGCACACCAACCGCCGCACTCTTTCCCCGTCTACCGACTTCCGACTTCCGACTCTCGTCCTACCAGCCCCGGTTGGAAAGCATCTCGCGGGCCGGGATCGCGGTCATGTCCAGGCCCGGCATCGGGCGGCCCAGGCCACGGCTGGCCTCGGCGATCCGGGCCGCGTCGCGGAAGTGGGTCGTCGCCTCGACGATCGCCCGGGCCCGGGGGGCGGGGTCGTCCGACTTGAAGATGCCCGAGCCGACGAAGACGCCCTCGGCCCCGAGTTGCATCACCAGCGCCGCATCGGCCGGCGTCGCGACGCCCCCGGCGCAGAACAGCACCACCGGCAACTCGCCCGTCTCGGCCACCCGCAGCACGACCTCGTAGGGGGCGCCCAGTTCCTTGGCGGCGGTCATCAGCTCCTCGCGGGGCATCGAACGCAGGCGGCGGACCCCGTCGGTGATCTCGCGCAGGTGGCGGACCGCCTCGACGATGTTGCCCGACCCCGCCTCGCCCTTGGAGCGGATCATCGCCGCGCCCTCGCCGATCCGGCGCAGGGCCTCACCGAGGTCCTTGGCGCCGCAGACGAACGGGACGCGGAAGTTCTGCTTGTCGATGTGGTAGCGATCGTCGGCCGGGGTCAGGACCTCGCTCTCGTCGATGTAGTCCACGCCGAGCGATTCCAGCACCTGGGCCTCGACGAAGTGGCCGATGCGGGCCTTGGCCATCACCGGGATGGTGACCGCCTCGATGATGCCGGTGATCAGGTCCGGGTCGCTCATCCGGGCCACGCCGCCCTGGGCCCGGATGTCGGACGGAACGCGCTCCAGCGCCATCACGGCGACGGCCCCCGCCTCCTCGGCGATCCGGGCCTGCTCGGCGTTGATCACGTCCATGATCACGCCGCCCTTGAGCATCTTCGCCAGGCCGGCCTTGGTCGTCCAGGTCGAAGTCTCGGCGGTACCGTTCAGAGAGGTCGTCGTGCCGTTGACGGTCGCGGTCATGTACCCACCCTCCAATGATGTCGCGGCCCATCCAATATTCGACAGATGGACATTCGATAGCAGTATAGTAGTCACTGGGAACGACTATCACAACAGCCAATCATCGATTTGGATGGACTCCGAACCATCCAATGCTCGGCCGGGGTCGGATGGCCGACCCCGGCTCCGATCGCGTCCGGATCTCCGGCGACGCATCGGGTGAAGGATCGCGACGGGCAGGAGGTGCCTCCCGCCAACCGGAACGCCCCATGTCCCATCCGGGCAAGGCGGACCGGCCGATGAGGACGCGCGACCGGTCACGTCATCGTCGCTCTCGCCCGCCCTCACTCCCCGGCGAGCCGCCGGTCCAAGAAGCGGCCGAGTTGGCCCCATGCCACGTCATCCAGAGCGGCGGCCGGTGGGCGCCGGTGTGTCGAGGCGATGACGCCGCGCCGCCGCATCTCTTCCTTCGCGGCGGCGACCGAGTGGTCGACCGACTGCATCGTCCAGGACAGGAAGGGCAGTTCACTGGCGAAGATGTCCGCCGCGCCGTCCAGGTCGCCCGCCTCCCACGCCAGTTGGATCGCCACGAACGTCGCCGTCACGTTGGGCGCCGGCATGGACCCAGCCGCGCCTCGCTCCAGGGCGTCGAGGATGCCGAGCCCGCCCCAGCCGCAGAAGATCGGCACGTCATGCCCGAGGACCAGCCGCGCGGCGGTGATCGTCTCGCCCTGCGGCGTCCCCTCGACCTTGATCGCCAGGGACGCGGCCGACTCGCGGGCGATCTCGGCCCAGAGGTCCGGGCCCATCGCCACCCCGGTCAACTGGGGGGCGTCCTGGATCACCAGCGTCGCCGGGGCGATCGCCGCCCCGATGCGGAGGTAGTAGTCGAGCAGGTCGGCCCGGCCTGGCCGGACGAACGAGGGCGGCAGGACCATCACCGCGTCGGCCCCGGCCGCGACGGCCCGCCGCGCCCCCTCGACCGCCACCGCCGTCCCCGACCCGGCGGCCGAGAGGACGACCGGAACGCGCCCGGCGACCGTCTCCACGATGACGGCCGCGACCCGGTCTCGCTCCCCCTCGGTCAACTTGTACCCCTCGGACGCGATCGCGAGCCCGGCCACCCCGGCCGCGCCCTCGCCGATCAGCCACTCGACCTCGGTCACCAGGCCGGGCAGGTCGAGCGCCTCGTCGTCCCCGAACGGCGTGCAGACGATCGGGATGCAGCCTCGCAGCGGTGGGCGGGACATCTCGTTCATGACCCTGTCTCGGGTGCCGGGAACCGCACCGGCGCGGGGCCGACTCCCGGGCAGGTCCGCCGAGCATCGTCCCCGGCGGTCTCGACTCCACCGGGCACGGCGGAGTCCGGGACGGTCACGCCCGGACCGGTGACGCCGGCACTGGCCCGGCGTCCTGGTCC
Source organism: Thermomicrobiales bacterium (assembly GCA_037721765.1). GTDB lineage: Bacteria > Chloroflexota > Chloroflexia > Thermomicrobiales > UBA6265 > JACCVE01. The sequence continues at coordinate 16,665 of JBBJOE010000020.1, read as the reverse complement.
TCGGCCGTGACCGCCGCGACCGCTGCCGGTGCCGCGACCCGTTCGCCTTCCCGCCGCTCCCAGCCGGTGGCGAAGAGGGGCAGAAAATTCGACACCTCGTAGGGGTGCTTCTCGATCTCGGCCCAGTTCAGCTCGACCCCGAGCCCGGGCCGGTCCGGGATCTGGATCCGGCCATCGACGAGCGTGGCCGGGTGGTCGACCAACTCCCGTTCCCATTCGACGTTGAACTCGTCGAAGATCTCCTGCGTGAGCAGGTTGGGGGCGCAGGCGCCGAGTTGGAGGCAGGTCGCGGTCGAGATCGGCCCCTGGGCGTTGTGGGGGGCGACCACGGCGTAGTGGGCGTCGGCCATCGTGCAGACCTGCCGCGTCCGCCAGATGCCGCCCATGTTGCCCGGCTCCGGCTGGACGATGTGGACCGCGTTGTGAGCCAGCAGTTCGGCGTGCTGGTGGATGCTCGAGAAACTCTCGCCGGTGGCGACCGGGACGGTGATCTTGCGGGCCACCTCGACCACCGCGTCGACCTTGCCGTGGTGGGTCGGCTCCTCGAACCAGGTCGGCTCGAACTCGGCCAGCCGCTCCCCGAGCCAGACGGCCTCACCGACGCTGAACCGGCAATGCCCCTCGATCATCAGTTGGACATCCGGACCGACCGCCTCCCGCACCGCCCGGACGATCGCCAGCGACAGGTGCCGCTCCGGCAGGTCCATCGTCCGCCAGGCCGCCCCGAACGGGTCGAATTTCAGCGCGTTGTATCCCCGCGCCACCACCTCGACCGCCCGCTCCGCAAAACTCTCCGGCGTCCGCGGCCCGGCGTACCAGCCGTTGGCGTAGGCGGGCAGGCTGTCGTGGTAGCGCCCCCCGAGCAGGTCGTAGATCGGGCGGCCGGTGGCCTTACCGATGATGTCCCAGCAGGCCACCTCGACCGCGGCGACGGCGTTCATGTGAATTTGACCGCCCTCGGAGTAGAGGTCGCGGGTCATCCGCTGCAGGATCGTCTCGACCTGGAACGGGTCCATCCCTTCGTACCGGGGCGCCAATTCGTGGACCGCCGCCTCGACCGTCTTGGCGAAGGCGTTGAGGGTCCCCTCCCCGACGCCATAGAGCCCGTCCTGGTCGGTGTCCAGCCGGACAAACAGCCAATTCTTCCAGGGGTTACCAACGACATAGGTCGTCGCCCGGGTAATCCGCACCTGATCCTCCCTCTGACTAACGAGACATCGCGCCACCCGGCCGGGCCGGTCATCGGTGCGGCATTCTAGACCGGTGGGCGGGGGAGTGGGTGAGGGACGCCGCCTCGTCGCCATTTACCGATCGTCGGGTCAGGAAGGGTAACCGCAACATTGGTAGGGACGCCGCTTGCCGCGCCATCCAGAGGAACGATCATTCCGGAATGGACATGTAGATTGGCAGACGGGCGCAGCGAGCGGTGCCTTCGCAAGCGGGATGTCGATCATTGGCCGTTCGCTAATCGACCCCAGGCCGACCCGTCACCACGATCCGGCGGAACCGCTTCTTCCCGGCCCGCATCAGGGCGTCGCCCCCGTCCGGCCGGAACGGCGCATCGACATCGGTCACCTTCGCGTCGTCCATCGACAGCCCACCCTGGGTCGCCAGGCGGCGGGCCTCGCCCCGGGAGGTGACCAGGCCGGCCCGGATGAGCAGGTCGGCCAACGTCAGCCCGGCCTCAACCTCGGCGGCGGTGACCTCGGTCGTCGGCACCGTCGCGTCACGGGCGGCCGCCCCGCCGAACAGGCGTCGGGCCGCCTCGCCCGCCTCGGTGGCCGCCGCCTCGCCGTGGACCAGCGCCGTCACCTCGTGGGCCAGGACCCGCTTCGCCTCCCGCAGCGCGGCCCCGGACACGTTCGTCAGGTCCGCGATCCTGTCCTCCGGCACGAAGGTGTAGAGGCGCAGCAGGCGGGCGACATCGGTGTCCTCGACGTTGACCCAGTATTGGGAAAAGTCGTATGGGCTCGTCAGGGCCGGGTCGAGCCAGACGGAGTTGCCCTCGCTCTTGCCCATCTTCTGGCCCGAGGCGGTCGTCAGCAGGGGGCAGACCAGCGCGAAGGCCCTGCCGCCGTCGGCCCGCCGGATGAGATCGACCCCGGCCAGGATGTTGCCCCACTGGTCCGAGCCGCCCAGTTGGAGGCGGCAATCGAGTTCGCGGAACAGGTGCAAGAAATCGTAGGCTTGGACCAGGCGGTAGTTGAACTCGACGAAGTTGAGGCCGGTCGTCTCCAGCCGGACCCTGTACGTCTCGGCGGCCAGCATCTCGTTGACCGAGAAGTGGCGGCCGATGTCGCGTAGGAAGGCGATGTAACCGAGGTGGACCAGCCAGTCGGCATTATTGAGGAGCAGGGCGGCCGGGTTGTCGCCGAACCGGCCCCCCTCGAAATCGAGGAAGCGGCCGAACTGCGGCAGCACCCCCCGCAGGTTCTCTTCGATCGCCCCGGCGGTCAGCAGGGTGCGGGTCGAGGTCTTGCCAGACGGGTCACCGACCAGCATCGTGCCTCCCCCGCCGAGGGCGATCGGCCGGTGGCCGAACCGCTGCAGCGTGCCGAGCATCATGATCCCGAGCAGGTTGCCGATGTGCAGCGACGACGCGCTGGGGTCAAAGCCCTGGTAGACCGTCATCGGTCCGGCCGCGAACGCCGCCGCTAGCCCTGCCTCGTCCGTCACGTCCTGGACGAACCCCCGCGACCGCAAATACTCCACCGGCCCCATCCCCGCCGCCCGGGCGAGCGCGACGCTGTCCGGGACGGCTCCGGGGGCGGACTCGGCGGTGGTCGGCGAGGAGGTCGCGGTCACGGTGAACACTCCGGGTCTGGTCGGGAGGATCGGTGCGATGGGTGTAACTATAGCAAGGGGTCACCTACCGACGGCCCCAGTCGGGCGAACGCCAGCCAATCCGGCTCCCAGGCGACGGGGAGCGTGTCGAGGATGTACGCCAGGACTGGGTCCGCATCGTCCACCTCGACCGACACGCGGTTCCCTCTCCTCCGGGCAACATCCAGGCACCGGCCAACCAGTGCCGTGACGATCGCCGTCGCCCGATCATCGTGGTCCGCCGCGATGCCCGCCCAGCCGAGGTCGAACTCATCCGGCGTCCGACCGTGACGAAGGCTGGCAAAACCGGCGACGGCATCTCCGTCCAGGGCGAGGAAGAGGGCGTCCGGAATCAGGTCGTCACCGAGGAACAGGTCGCGCCGCTCGGCGGCGTCTAGCGGCCGTACCGGGTTCCACCCGGCATGGGTCCGGGCGTATGCCTCGCCGTGCAGGTCCGCGACCCGTTGCGCGGCGACCATCTCCGGCCGGTCGGAAAAGGCGACGACCCGGTAGTCCAGCGCCTCGACGGTTCGCGTCGCCGCGTCGAATCGGGACGTGCGGTCCGCCGCCATCGCGGTCAGGTCCAGCCACCCGAGCCGGGTCCGCATCAGCGGGACGAACCCGTGACGGCGGAGGAAGGCCAGCCCCGGCATGTCATCGGCCCGCGTCGCCCCCTGAAACCGGCGACCATCGCTTTCCGTCGCCAGGTGCACGAGCGCGTCCATGAGCGCCGTGCCGACCCCCGCCCGCCGGGCTGACGGGTGGACCTGGATGCTCAGCCGCCACCGGCTCGGGTGCAGGTCCGCCTCCCGGACCGTCCCGGCGCCGGCGATCCGTCCCGAACGCGTGGCGACCAGTGTCCGGCGGAACCGTCCTTCCCCATCGCGGTCCAAACCGTGGACATCGGCCAGGTCACGCGCCAGCGGATCGGACGGATAGACCGCGTCCAAGAGGGCGGCGATCTCTGACGCGTGGGCGTCGTGCCAGGCCGCGATCACGCGGACGGTCGCGAGTTGGAGGCGCCGGGATCGGTCATCGCTTCCCCCATCGCCCCGGCCTCCGCGTCCCCGGTGTCCGAGCCGAATCTGGCCAGGACCAGCCACCCTGCCAGGACGTAGAGCAGGCTGTAGACGCCGAGGATGTTCGCGGCCCCAAGGCGGTCGCTGACGGCGCCCGATATGATCGAGCCCACGATCAGCAACACCGAGTTCGCCGCGCCGATCGCGCCGAAGACGCGCCCCCGGTGGCTATCCGCCACCCGCCGCTGGATCATCGTCGTGTACCCCGAGCCGAGGGCGACGGCCGGGACGCCGACCGCGACGAACAGCACCATCGGCGCGACCAGGCCGTCATCGAACCGGTGAGCGTTGAAGATCGCCATGTCGCCGAGCCCGAGCCCGACGCACCCGAGTCCGAACAACCGGACCGGCGCCCACCCCGCGAGCCGGTTCCCGATCAGCGCCGCCCCGGCGAATCCGCCGACCGCCTGGGCGCTGAACAGCCAGCCGAGTTCCGGCCCGCCCCCGCCGTAGACCTCCACCACGAAGACGTTGATCAGCAGGCTGAAGACACCCTCGCCCAGGAACACCAGCCCGATCGCCCCGAACACCCAGCACAGCGTCCGGTCGTGCCCGATGATCCGCAGCCCGTCGACCCACTCGTCGGCCACCTTCCGGAAGGGATGGCGAGCCGCCGCGGCGACGGCGGAGTCGCCGGCCGCCCGGTCGGCCCGCACCGCGCCCCCGACCGGCCGGATGGCCGAGATCAGTAGGCCCGAGACGAGGAAGGTGGCCGCGTCGATGATCGCCACCCCGGAGAGCCCGGCGTACCCCACCACCAGCCCGGCGACCGCCGGGCCGATGAGGCGACTCAGGTTGTCGTTCAGGCTGTTGAGCGTGTTGGCGGAGACCAGGTCAGCCTCGTCGGCCAGGCGGGGCATCAGGGCCGATTCGGCCGGGCCGAAGAAGGTCCTGGCCGTGGCCGCGAGGAACGCCACCCCGTAGGCGACCCAGACATCACCCGCGTCGCGGACCAGCAGCAGCGCCAGCAGCACCGGTATCCGGGCGAAGTCGGCGACCACCATCGTCCGCTGCCGGTCCCACCGGTCCACGAAGACCCCGGCGACCGACCCGAAGACGACGGCGGGAATGCGGCTGACGATCAGCACCGCTCCCGTGATCCCCACCGAGCCGGTCAGCCGGTAGACCTCGATCGGCAGCCCGACGATCAGCATCCAGTCGCCGATCATCGAGATCAGCCCGGCCGCCCAGAGCAGGCCGAGATTCCGTTGTCTCAGCAGCCGCAGCATCGGGAAGCGTCCTCGTCCGGGGTTCACGACCACCCACGCCGGGGATCACGGGACTGGGCCAAGGGCCGGGCTCGGGGATGCGCATCGGACCGGTCAAGGTGGCGGGCCGGGGGAATCTACCACGGACAGCGAGCGCTGGCGGCGCGGGTCGACGGTCCGGCGCCAGGATGCGTCCCCGGTGGTTTGGGGGCGATCCGGGCGAGGCCGCGGGCTCTGGGGCACCGTGCGGCGCCCCAGATCCCGCCGTCGATGGTGAGGGGTGCGCGGGGAGACCCGAGGAGCCGTTCGGACCGCTTCCGCCCGCTATCTCGTCCGGCGCTCGCGGTACCGGCGGATCAGGGCGTTGGTCGAGCTGTCGTGCGCGGGCGCGGGGGCGTCCGCACCTGCCGCCAGCTCGGGGATGATCCGGTTGGCGAGGGCCTTGCCAAGCTCGACGCCCCACTGGTCGAAGGAGTTGATGTCCCAGATCGTCCCCTGGACGAAGACCTTGTGCTCGTAGAGCGCCACCAGGGCACCCAGCGTCCGTGGCGTCAGGCGGTCGGCCAGGATCGTGTTGGTCGGCCGGTTGCCGTCGAAGGTGCGGTGGGCCACCTGGGCCTCCGGCATCCCCTCGGCCCGGGCCTCGTCCCCCGTCTTGCCGAAGGCCAGGGCCTCGGTCTGGGCGAACAGGTTGGCCATCAGCAGATCGTGGTGGTCGCCGAGCGGGTTGAGGGTCTGCAAGAAACCGATGAAGTCGGCCGGGATCAACTCGGTCCCCTCGTGGATCAGTTGGAAGTAGGCGTGCTGCCCGTTCGTCCCCGCCGTGCCCCAGACGATCGGACCGGTCTGGTAGTCGACCGTCTGCCCGTCGAGGGTGACGTGCTTGCCGTTGCTCTCCATGTCGAGCTGTTGCAGGTAGGCGCTGAACCGCCCTAGGTAGTGGTCGTAGGGGAGGACGGCCAGCGTCTCGGACCCGAAGAAGTCGCCGTACCAGATCCCGAGGAGCGCCATCAGGACGGGCAGATTGCGCTCGAACGGCGTGTCGCGGAAGTGCTCGTCCATCTCGCGGAACCCGGCCAGCATCTCCCGGAACCCGTCCGGCCCGATCGCGATCATCAGCGACAACCCAATTGCCGAGTCCAGCGAGTAGCGGCCGCCGACCCAGTCCCAGAAGCCGAACATGTTGGCGGTGTCGATGCCGAACTCCGCCACCTCCGCCGCGTTGGTCGAGACGGCGACGAAGTGCCTGGCCACCGCCGCCTCGTCGCCGAGGGTCGCCAGCGACCACTCCCGGGCCGAGCGGGCGTTGGTCATCGTCTCCAGGGTGGTGAAGGTCTTCGAGGCCACGATGAACAGCGTCTCGGCCGGGTCCAGGTCCCGGGTCGCCTCGGCCAGGTCGGTGCCGTCGATGTTGGAGACGAACCGGACCGTCAGGTCCCGCCGCGCGTAGTGGCGCAGGGCCTCGTAGGCCATCACCGGTCCGAGGTCCGACCCCCCGATGCCGATGTTGACGATGTTCCTGATCCGCTTGCCCGTGTGGCCGACCCACGCCCCGTTCCGGACCCGGTCCGAGAAGTCGGCCATCTTGTCCAGAACGGCGTGGACATCGGGCACCACATCGACGCCATCGACCACGATCCTCTCGCCGCGCGGGGCGCGGAGGGCGACGTGGAGGACGGAGCGGCCCTCGGTGACATTGATCCGCTCCCCGCCGAACATCGCCGCGATCCGCTCCAGGACTCCCCGGGCTCCGGCCAGGTCGAGCAGTAGGCGCATCGTCTCGTCCGTGACCCGGTTCTTCGAATAATCGAGGTAGAGTCCAGCCCCCTCGGCCACGTTGCGTGTCCCCCGTTCCGGATCGGCCGCGAACAACTCGCGCAGGTGGGTATCGGCGATGGCGGCCTGGTGGGTGACCAACGCATGCCATTCGGGCAGGCGTGTCAGGGGCGTCGTCGGGGTAGTCGTGGTCACCGGGGAACCTCCTGATAAATCGGATGGGGATGGGGTGGGGTGGTCGAACGTTCTTGACGCAGCCGGGTCGAGGGCAAGGACTCGCCAAGGCAGACCAGCGCAGCATACCGGCCAGCGATGACCGGTCGCGATGGCGACCGCCGGGCTGCCGGTCAGCGGGATTCAGGCCAGCTTGAGTTCGGGAATGACTCGCGCCATCGCCACGTAGTCGCGGTCATCGTGGAGCAGGACGAGCTCATGCTCGATGGCGATCGCGGCGATCAGGCAATCTGCGACCGAGCGTGGGGAGACGCCGTGGCGGCGGCAGCGGAAATAGAGGTGGGCGGCATCGCGGTGGGTCGCCACGGGGTCACGGGGAGCATAGAAGAGCTGGTCATTGAGGAAGGTGTCGAGATCCTCGAATGCTGCCTGGGAACTGGCGCCCCCGAGTACCTCCAGATAGACGATCACGGTGATGCCGAAGGGGATATCGAGAGAGATGATCTCGTCGAACCGCTCGACGGCCTCCGTCATGCTGCCACCGAGATACCCGATCAGGACCGACGTATCGACGAGATACGCCATGGCTACCCGAAACCCTCTCGAAGCCGTTTGTAGTCGTAGTCTTCCCGAAACTGGATTTTCCCGCGGAGTTCCCGGAGGTCATGTCGCTTGTGCTTGGCGACGTACTCCTCAAGCGCCACGTGAACGGCCTCTCGTTTCGTCCGGGCGCCGCTCAACTGGATTGCCTGCGCCAACAGCTCGTCATCGAGTTCGATGTTCGTCCTCGCCATGAGACACCTCCTTTGGTGTATGAGTGTACACCAACCGATACACCCGCCTCGCCGTGTGGGGTGCGATCGGGTGCATCAGACACGTCGCTGCCGCCGATCGCCATATTGCCTAGGAACCATCATCCCCCGCGCCGGTGAAGCCGGTGCGAGGAGACGACGACATCCTCGTCCTTGGGGTCGGGCCAGGGGCCAGCGTGGGTCGTGGGGATGTCCTGCCAGCCCCGCCGCCCGAGCAGTTCCAGGAACCGCAGGGCCGGGGGACGGCCTGGGTGGGCGAGGAAGAACAGGCCACCGGGCGCCAGCAGGCGATCGACCAGGTCGGCGAGGGGAACCACGTCGCGCCCCTCGTAGAGGACATCGGCGGCCAGCACCAGCGGGAACCCGTCCCCGGCGAGGTCCCAGAACGCCTCGTCTGGATGCCGCCAGTTCATCGCCAGAGTGTCAGGTTCCCGACCCGCGTTCTGTCTGGCGTTGCGCCGGCACAAGGCCAGTGAATCTGGGAAGTAGTCGAGGCAGAGCAGGTCGGCCCCGGCCAGCAGGGCCGCGGCGGCCGTGATCCCCAGGCCCGATCCGATCTCGACGGTCCGCGTGCTGGAAGCGATCGGGTCCGAGGTTAGCAGGGCGTCGGCCAACGCGATGCCGCTCGGCCAGATCTCGGCCCAATAGGGAAGGTTCTGCTCCGGGTCATCCGCCGCCCGATCGAGCAGGGCATCGGTGTCGTCCGGCCGCAGGATGTCGAGGTCGCGGCCCGCACGCGGCAGCCGGACCGTCTCCCGGACCAGGGGGCCATCGAACCCCGGCACCCCGTCGCCATCCTCGATCACGAGTGTGATTGTCCCGGCGAGAACGGCTCCGGCGGCACCCGCGGCATCACCGGCCGCGGCGTCGGTAACCGCGTCGGCGAGCGGTCCGGCCGGCGACCCGGGACGCGGGTCCGGTACCGCGACGGTGACGAGGTCGGCATCCGGGTCACTCGCCTGTCCAGAGATGGTCATCGTTCCCCGTCACGTTCTCGATTCGTCGGTGACGGAGTCGCCCCGTCGGGCCGATGGTCTCCAATCAGATCCCGGTGGACAACGAGACGCGGGCGGCCCGAACGAGCCGCCCGCGTCGTCGTCATCCGGCCCGGTGCCGCGTCCCGATCAGTTGTCGGGGACAATCGGCGTGGTGCCCAGATCGTCGATGTCGCGCTCGATCGCGGCCAGGGTCTCTTCTGGCTCATCATCCCCGCCCCGGGCCTGGGCGATCAGGCCGGAGGCCTTGTCCTTGAGCTGGACGGCTCGCTCACTCACTATCTCCCGCGTCTCGTCCCCCCGCTTGGGGGCGAAGACCAGGGCTAGGACAGCGCCGACGACGATGCCCAAACCAAATCCGGAGAAGAACCCGCCCGATTCCGCCTCGTCCTCGCGCCGCAGCGCGTCGAGGTCGAAATCGGCCGACCGCTGCCGGATCGCCTCGGCCTGGTCCAGGATGTTGTCACGCCAGCTCGCCATATCAGCTCCTCTCTCGCGTTCTCGGCTGCCACCCCCGGTCGTTCCGGGAGGTGGGCGGTCGCCCTCGCGACCGGCTCAGAACTTCACCTTCGGGGGCTTCTTGCTCTTGCCGCTCACCGTCCTGCTCATCGCCCGCATCCTGGCGTAGGTGCTGGCCACGGTCATGATTGGCTTGACGGCCTCCTCGGTCATGAACGCCGTGGTGCCCCGGATGCGGCGGGCCATGCCCATCACCTCTTCGAGCAGCGGGATCACCCGGTCCTTGATCTGGAACACGAGGTAGGCCAGTGCCGCCGCGATCGCCGCCAGAAGGACGACCGTCAACATGAACAGGAGCACCACGAAGATCACCGCGATGTCGCGGAGCCGCTCCAGGGCCGACTGGTCACTGTCGCCGAGCTGGTAGAGCCCGAAGATCAGCAGGACCAACAGGATCAGCAGGCCAACTCCACCGCCGATCGCGTAGAGCTTGAGCTTGCTGCCGCCCTTCTCGTCCGCGTCATCGTAGGCGTAGTCGCTCGCCTCGTCGTTGTTCAGGTTCGCCGTCGCAACCATCGTCGTTCTCTCCTCCTCGGTTGGCCGTGGTTCGCAAGTCGCACGCCAGGGCATCCCGGGCACTCGTCGGCGGCGGGTCAACGTGATCGAGGATCGAATCGAGCGTCCCGGCCGCGTGCCCGATATGCCCCCGGTGGGGCGCCATCGAGGCGGACCCGGGCCAACCTCCCGATGCGAGGCGGTGAGCATCCTCCCGGCGCGATCTCGCGATCCCCGGACAGGGCTGGTGAGTGGCCGTCGCGACCGCGTCAGGCCAGGGCAGCGGGCATCCCAACGCCCGAAACCGGCGCGCCCACCCGCTCGACGGTGGCGATGGTGCCACCGCCCAGCACCTCGTCCCCCCGGTAGAACACGATCGCCTGGCCAGGGGACGCGACCGGGCCGTCTCCCGCGAAGCGTACCTGGACCAGTCCCGGCCCGTCGGCCGAGGGCGTCACGGTGGCCGGGATCGCCTGGCCCCGGTACCTCACCACGGCGTCGGCTCCGAACGCCCCGGTGGGCCAGGCGCCGTCCGTGAACGTGACCGCCTCAGCGTCGACGGCACGGGCCCGGGCCTGCGCCCGGGTGCCGACGGTCAACCGGTTGGCGGCGAGGTCGAGGCCGAGGACATAGAGGGGTTGAGCGGCGGCGATGCCGATGCCACGCCGCTGGCCGACGGTATGATGGACCAGGCCCCGGTGCTCGCCCAGCGTCTTCCCGGCCGCATCCACGATTTCGCCGGGCCGGGTCACGTCCGGCCGCCGCCGCGCGACGAATTCGGCGTAGGAGCCCTTGCCGACGAAGCAGATCTCCTGGCTCTCGGCCTTGTCCGCCACCGGCAGGCCGAATGCCCGGGCCAGGCGCCGCACCTCGGGCTTGGTCAGGTGCCCGAGCGGGAACCGGACGTAGGCCAACTGCTCCGGCGTCATCGTGTGCAGGACGTAGCTCTGGTCCTTGTGACCGTCCACCGCCCGCAGCAGCCGGTGTGGCTCGCCCCGGTCGGGGTCGCCGGGTACCACCCGCGCGTAGTGCCCGGTCGCCAGGCAGTCGGCCCCGAGCAGCTTGGCGCGGTGGACCAGGTGACGGAACTTGACGTGCCGGTTGCACTCCAGGCAGGGATTCGGGGTCCGCCCGGCGGCGTACTCCGAGACGAATGTGTCGACGACCGCTTCGCCGAATTCGCTCTCCATGTCGATCGCGTAGAACGGCACCCCGATCGTGGCGCAGGTCGCCCGGGCATCATCGAGGGCGGCGATCCCGCAGCAGGGGTTGACCTGGTGCTCCGCGTCCTCCGGCGAGAACAGGCGCAGGTTCATCCCGATCACGCGGAAGCCGCGCTCTCGCATCACCAGCGCCGTGACCGCGCTATCGACCCCGCCGCTCATCGCGACGACGACGGTCTTGCCGGACCCGTCGCGCGGGCCGATCACCTCTTCTCGGAGGAGGTCGGACAGCGCGGGACCCTCCCCGAAGGTTGGGGCTCCGGCGGGGTCGCGGCGGGTCACGGGGACAGGATGATGGGACATGATGGAAGTACTCATTATCGTGTTGAAGTGTAGCACCGGGTCATTCCCAAGCCGGTTGCCCGCACACGAACTTTCCGGGTTGTCGGAAAACCTGAAGGGTCGCTGCTCGCCGCGCCCTCCTCGCATACGATCGTTACGACGCGAGATATGCCTTCCTAAAAGGACGCGGCCAGCTTCCCCTCCGATGTTTCGTCTCTCGGCGAGAACTCATATCAGAAGCGATATCGGGATCCCTAGAACACCCGCTTCAGCAGCGTCAGGGCCCCCTGCTTCCACGGCACGCGGTGGGAGACGCCGGACGCATTGGCGTAATCGGCCTGGTGCTCCTTATACCAATGGAAGTTCCGCAGCAAGGCGTCCTGGTTGGAATGCACCGGACGCCAGCCGAGCCGCTCCCGGGCCTTGTCGATGGTCACGAACGAATCCTTGCCCGCCGTCTCGTAGACCCACTTGTAGAGGGGCGAGATGCCCAACCGCTCCAGCACCCGCAAGGCCCAGACGGCCGGGGCGGCCGGGAACCCGATCACCCGCTTGCCGTGTCCGGCCGCGTCGAGGACCGATTGGTAGTCCTGCCGCATGGTGGTGAACTCGGCCGCGCCGACGTTGAAGGTGTCGTTGGCCCGGTCGGCCGGCAGTGTCAGGCAGAGGTGGATCGCTTGGCAGAGGTCCTCGACGTCGAGCAATTGGTAGCGGTTGTGGCCCATCCCGATCAGGGGGAAGTTGCGGCCCTCCAGCGCCCAGTCGTAGAGCAGGGTGAAGACACCCAGCCGCTCCGGGCCGATGAACGATTTTGGCCGGATGACTGGCACCTCCAGGCCCTTCCCACGCTCTTCGAGGGCGATCATCTCGGCCTGGATCTTCGCCTGGCCGTAGGGGCCGACGCCGTCGAGTCGGTCGTCCTCGGCCAGCGGGTGGTGGTCGGGGATGCCGTAGACCGCCGTCGAGGAGATGTGGACCGCCCGCTTGACGCCCTGCTCCCTCGCCGTCTGGAGGACCAGCCGCGTCCCGACGACATCGGTGGTGTAGATGTCGCGCGGACTGTACAACGGCAGCGCGGCGGCGCAATGGACGACCGCGTCCACCCCCTGCATCGCCAGCGCCACCGTCGCCGCGTCCCGGATATCGCCCTGGACCACCACCACCCGCTCGTCGTCCCGCTCCGGGTAGGAGAAGTCCACCAGGTCGAGCGAGACGCATTCGTAGCCCCGCGCGAGAAGGTACCGGATCAGGTTGATGCCGAGGAACCCGGCCCCGCCGGTGATCAGGACGCGCTGGTCCCCCGTCGCGCCGCCGGGACCCGTACCGGTCATGGTCCCCATCGTCTCCGGCATCGTCGGTGTTTGGTCGTCCGCGTTCACCCGGTCCTCCCGCTCGAAATCGTCGTCATCGGTGATATCGTCCCGCGTGTCGTCAGTCCGGCCTCACTGGCGTCGGTCACGACCGCCCCGGGTTGATCCCGGTCGCGACCGGCGACCCTTCTCCCGCCGCGCCACCTCGCGGGGCCATGATTCGCCCTTGCCCCAGCCCCGGCCGGCGCTGGACGAAGGCCAGGGCGACGAAGCCGATCAGCACTCCGAACCAGAGGGTCGCGAAGCGGATCAGCAGCGTCGCGGCCGCCGCCGCGCCGGAGGTCATCGCCGGGTCGTCGATCAGCAGCAGCAACATCGCCGCCACGCTGGCCTCGGCCACCCCTAACCCGCCCGGCAGCATCGACAAGGCCCCGAACACGGACGACACCGAGAGGACGAAGGTGGCGACCAGCAGCAGCTGCCACGAGGCGTCCAAGCCCAAGCCGATCAGGACCAGGAACAGGGCCAAGCACTCGAGGCCCCACGACACGATGCCGGTCGCCACCGCCCCGATCAGGAGTCCGGGCCGGTAGAGCACGTTCGAGGCATCGAGGAAGTGCCGGGCGTGGGCCATGATCTTCCCGACCACCGGGAGGCGCTCGAATCGGGTCAGGAGTGCCAGCAGCAGGTGGGGCCGCTGCAGCAGGGCCACCATCACCACGCCGCCCAGGATCGCCACCGCCAGGATGGGACGACCGTACGAGAATTGGGTCAAGCCCAGGGCCGCCAGGGCCAGCATCGCCAATCCGTCGGTGATCCGTTCGGCGGCGATGACCGCGGCCGTCCTGCTGACTGGCGTCCCGGCGACCCGCTTGACCAGCAATCCCTTGATGACCTCCCCGACCTTGCCGGGGGTGAGCGACATGCTGAATCCGGCCAGGAAGATCGCCGCGCTGGTCCCCAGCCCGAGGCGCGGCACCCCGATCCGGCGCAGGTACACCTCCCACTTGGCGAACCGCAGCGCGTAGTTGCCCAGCGTCAGGGCCAGCACCGGTAGCGCCAGCCACCAGTCGAAGCGCCGTAGGGCCGACCCGAGCTGCCGGACATCGCTGGCCAGCGCCAGCAGGGACACGACCACCACCGCCAGCAGGACCCCCGCCGCCAGGCGCGGCAGGTACTTGGCGATCAACGACTCGGTGGCCGTGTCTTCGCCGGTGGCGCTACTCGCCGCGTGGTGGTGATGGTCAGGATTCAGATGGTCGGACACGAGAAACGCTCCCTGGGGGCGTGGCGCGAGGGGAGGGTGGGGGCGGCACGAGTCGTTCGAGGCGCCCGGCACGGTCGACTGACCACCAGGGTATAGCACGGATGCGACCGCGAGCGCAGGCTCGGGGACCGAACGGGCAGCCGCGAACGCTTCGCCCCGAGGATCGTCGAGGAGGAACGCGGTGTTCCACCGGGGCGCCGCTTGCCGCGCGCGTTTCAATACGTGCCCGACGGTGTGGTTCACACCTCGGATGGGGGCAGAAATCAGACCCGTTGCCGTCTCCGCCAAGAGCCGAACGTGTCGCATCGCCGTCTCCGCCGACCGGCCTGTCCCTACCGTTCCACGGTCACGAACCGGGCCGTCCCGGCCAGATCCTCCAGGATCGAGACCGTCGCCGAGGGCATCACCAATCCGATCCGGTAATGGACACCCTCGGCCTGGGCCGGGTCGAGTTCCAGGATCGCCGCGCCGGACGGCGACAGCGCCCTCGGCAAGTCGGACACCAGGCGGTCGATCGCCACCAGGCCGTCCGGTCCCGAGACGAGCGCGAGGGCCGGTTCCGCCGCCAACTCCGGATTGCCCATCCGCTGCTCGGTCGTCAGGTAGGGGAGGTTGGCCAGCAGCAGGTCGACCGGTCCCCGGCACCACCCCGCCAGGTCGCCCCGGACGAACCGGACCGCCGAGACGGCCCCGTTCGTCGCCAGGGCCACCTGGTTTCGCCGGGCCACGGCCAGTGCCTCCCCCGAGAGGTCGCTCCCGATCACCCGCGTCGTCCGGTCCGGCGGCTGCCGAGCCGCGACCGACAGGGCGATCGCGCCGCTGCCGGTGCCGATGTCGAGGATGGTCACCGGGACGTGCCGCCGCGCCCGGTCGAGCGCCCATTGGACCAGGGATTCCGTCTCCGGCCGGGGCACCAGGACATCCGGCGTGACCAGAAATGGGAGGCCGAAGAACTCCCTGACCCCGGTCAGATAGGCCACGGGCTCCCCCCCGAGGCGCCGCCCCAACAGGTCGGCGTAGCGCAATGCCGTCTCAAGCGCGACGGCGTCCTGCGCCGCCACGAAGTAGGCGGTCCGGTCCAGGCCGAGAACGTGCCGCAACAGCACCTCCGCGTCGAGGTCGGGTGAATCCGTCAGCCCCTCCCGCTCCGCCAGGACTCCCGCCGCCCATCGCGCCAACCCACGGACCGACCCCCGCGTTTGGGCGGCGAGCACGAGCGCGGATGGGGCATCTGGTGCGACGATGCCGTCGTCCGGGACCGGTTGGGTGCCCGGACCTCGCATCGGCTCGGTTGGGCCCGTATCAGGAGGAACGACCATGTGTTCACCGTTGGTGATGGCGAAGGTCCGCGAGACGTTGAACCGGCGGCAGGTACTTGGCGCGTCTGCCGTCACCGGCGCCGCGCTGGTGGCCGGTGGGTTCGGCCGATCCGGGAGCGCGGCGGCGATGCGCCAGGCGACCCCCGTTCCGGCCGGGGCGACGCCCGTCGCGGCCGGGGGCTCGCGGGTCCTCGACCTGACCCACGTCCTGACGGAGCAGTTTCCCGTCTTCCCGGGCTTCCCGCAAGCCAGTCTCGAGGTCGTCAACACCGTCGCCGATAACGGGTTCTACACGCTGCAACTCAACCTGGGCGAACACGTCGGGACCCACATGGACGCCCCCGCCCACTTCATCGCCGACGGCCTGACGGCCGACCAGCTCCCGGTCGAGAACCTGGTCGCCCCCCTGGTGGTCGTCGATATCAGCGCCCGGGCCGCCACCGACGACGACGCGATGCTGACTGTCGATGACCTGCTGGCCTGGGAGGGCGAGTATGGGGCCATCCCCGCCGGGGCGGTCGTGGCGATGTACAGCGGCTGGGAGACGCGCCTTTCCGATCCCGCCACGTTCCTGAACGCCGGGGCCGACGACGTGTTGCACTTTCCGGGCTTCGACCCCGAGGCGGCGACGTTCCTGGTCGAGGAGCGCACGATCAATGGCGTTGCCTCCGACACCATCAGCATCGACATCGGCGCCTCGACCGACTTCGGCGTCCACCTGACGATCCTCGGCGCCGGTCTGTTCGGCCTGGAGAGCGTCGCGAACCTGGCGACCGCCCCCGCCGTGGGCGCGACCCTGATCGTCGGGGGCCCGAAGCACGAGGGGGGCTCGGGCGGTCCGAGCCGCCTGATCGCCTTGGTCTGACCGGGTTCGGACGCGCACCAGTCGGGCGGGGACCACTCCCGGCCCGGCCGGTCGCCGATCCAACTGTCGTCGGGTCAAGCCGCCGGTGTGGCGCTGGCATCGTAATCAGCGATCACCTCATCGATCAACCAGACCTCGCCCACTCGTTCGAAGACGACGAGGTCGAGATCGGGCTCCGCATCGTGCCCGTCGTTGAGAACAACGACGGCAGCGACACGACCATCGGCCAGGGATCGCATGTCCCGAATGGCGACCAGATCCACTCGTTTCTCCACGGGCAGTGGAGCGGGCGGGGTCGAGACGACGTCCGCGAGCACTTGGGCGGCCTCGACGTCGTTCGATCCGCGCTGCCAGGATGCGTCCGTGAAGAGGGCGGTGAATCGCGCGAAATCTCCCTCGTTCAAGCAAGCGGTGATCCGCTCCATCGTGAGAGTAATGCCCTCCGTGGCCTCCTCCGGCAGCAGAGAAGCAGAAGCCGCCATGGCTGGGGTCGAGGACGACGCGGGAGACGCCGCCGG
>JBBJOE010000207.1:0-5529 GCA_037721765.1 Thermomicrobiales bacterium | reverse complement strand
GGTCGGGGCGGTTCGCGGCGATGGACGGTTCACACCAGCGTTCGGTTCCCTCACGATATTGCGGAACATGTGTCTAGTCCGGAACGGGCGTACGTCGCGGAGAGCGCAGCAAGCGGAACCCCTACAGAGTTTGGTGGCTCTGGCGGGAAATGGTGCTCAATCAGGTAGCGGACGGGACGGGCTGGGGTGCGCCGGGGTAGACGTCATGTCGTGAGGAAAACGCGGTACTCATTTGGATCATCACTGGCCAACGGCGGGCCCCGATCTCCAGGCAGGGATCAGGGGCGGCGACGGGAAGGACCGGACCGCGCCAGCGCCGGGCCGGGTCCGGGGTGGATCGGGTCGGCTACAGTTGGGCACCGCCCCCGCCTCGGGACGGGTGGCCCATACGGGGGAGTCCGATGTCCATCGCGTTCGAGATCCTGTTCGTCGTGCTGCTGATCGTGGTGAATGGCCTGTTCTCGATGTCGGAGACGGCGGTGGTGTCGTCCCGCCGGGCGCGGCTCCAGCAACGGGCGGGGAGCGGCGACGCGGCGGCGGGGCGGGCGCTGGCGCTGTCCGAGAACCCGAACGTCTTTCTCGCCACGGTCCAAATCGGGATCACCCTGATCGGCATCCTCTCCGGGGCGCTGGGTGGGGCGACGGTCGCACGGTCGCTGGCGGGACTGCTGGAACCCCTGCCGGGGATCGGGGCCTACGCCGACACGGTCGCGCTGGTGCTGGTGGTGCTGGTGATCACCTACCTCTCGTTGGTGATCGGCGAACTGGTCCCGAAGCGGGTGGCGCTGAACAACCCCGAAGGCGTGGCCGCCCGGGTCTCCGGGCCGATGCGGGGGCTCTCGGCGGTGACCGCCCCGCTGGTCAGTCTCCTCGGCGTCTCGACCGACGCCGCGCTGCGGTTACTCCGGGTGCGACCGAGCGACGAGCCGCCGGTGACGGAAGAAGAGGTCGGGGTGCTGCTGGAGCAGGGAGCGCGGGCGGGGGTGTTCGACCCGGCCGAGCGGGAGATGGTCGGGCGGGTCTTCGCCCTGGCCGATGACCGCATCACCGGCCTGATGACGCCCCGGCACGAGGTGGTCTGGCTCGACCTCGACGACGGGGCGGAGGCCAACCGGCGGACGATGGTCGAGAGCGTGTTCTCCCGGTTCCCGGTCGGGCGGGGCGACCTCGACCACGTGGTCGGGGTGGTCCGGGCCAAGGACCTGCTCGAAGTGTCGCTGACCGGCCAACCGGTGGCGCCGGAGTCGAGCACGAAACCGCCCCTGGTGGTGCCGGAGAGCATGTCGGCGCTGCACCTGCTCGACGCATTCCGCCGGGCGGGCGAACACCTGGCACTGGTCGTGGACGAGTACGGCGGCACGGCGGGGTTGATCACCTTGCAGGACGTGTTGGAGGCGATCGTCGGCGACTTGCCATCGAGCGGGGAACGCGGGGATGAGGAAGCGGTCCGGCGCGACGACGGCTCCTGGTTGCTGGACGGCTCACTGGCCGCGGAGCGGCTGCCGGATATCCTCGGCGCGGAGCGATTGCCCCGGGCGGAGGTCGGAAACTACGAGACGCTGGGCGGGTTCGTCCTGGCCCGATTGGGTCGCATCCCGGTGGCGGGGGATGACTTCGCATGGGGGGAATGGCGCTTCGAGGTGATGGACATGGACGGGCACCGGGTCGATAAGATCCTCGCGTCCGAGGTCCGAGAGATGGGGTGACGACCGGCCGGAACCGTGGCGGCGCGGCGATGGGGGATTATTTCGCCGCTGGCCGGGGAGACGCAGGGGGCGCGTCTGACCAGGACACTGACCGGGGACGAGGGAACCGGGTCCCCGGTCGGGGCCCCCCGGCCCCCCGGGCACCCATCGCGTGAAGTGACGGCACCGGTCAGGTCAGCGCAGGACCTCGAAGGATTGGGAAGAGGGCGCGGAGGGAGGAGGTGCAGGGCGATCGATATGATCGGCCATGGCGAGGCGAACAGGGAGTGACGGAGGGGTCCGGCTCTTAGCGGGTGAGACGATGCCGTTTCAATCCTCGCCCTGCCCGAAGACAGGGTCTGATGTGATGTGAGGGTGTAGTGTTACATTGGGTATTGCCTCGCTTTTTTGGAACATCCGCCGCGGTCCACACCCGGCCCTCCAGCCCCGCGTAGGCGTCGTTGAGGAGCCCGTTGACGGGGTGGGCGGCGTGGCGGTCGGTACCGCTCACCAGCGACTGCCGCAGCCCGACGCGGTGCCACCTGGGCGGGACCGGCCACCGCCCCGTCCCCTCCCAGCGCGGCGGCAACGCCTGCCACCAGCCGACGTGGGCAAGCGCCGCCCGCGCCTCGACCAACCGCGGCGCCCCGATGCTCGCCAGCGTCCACTACCCGCACCTGACCGGGGTGCTCCCCGGGCGGCGCGGGCCAATCGGGACGGCGCTGGCCCAACAGGTGGCGGCGGTGAGGCAGACGCCAAGCTGGGCCCCGGCGCGGGACTTGCGACCCCGATGATGAAATGATGAAGCTGGCGGCCTAGATCGGGCCACTTTTGGATCAACAGCCTCGAGGCGAGGCGGCGGGATTGGGACTATTGCGCCGTGTTGGAGGGCACGACGACGTGGCATTTCGGCAGTCATTGCCGACGCTCGTGACGATGGTCACACTGACCTTCGGTCTAGCGGCCCTCGAGGCCGCACGGGTCAGCGCCTGGGAACTCGTCCTGTGGCTGACCCTGCTGGCGATGATCGCCGATGGCATCGACGGACCGCTCGCCCGGCGGCTCCAGGCGACGAGCCCGTTGGGTCAGCAACTCGACTCTCTCGCCGACATCGTAGCGTTTGCGGTCGCGCCCGCGTTCCTCTTCTCGACGTACTACCGCGGGGCACCGGATCCCGTCCGCTTTGGGGTTGCTCTAGCCTTCGTCCTGGCCGGCGCCTACCGGTTGGCGCGATTCCACGACCAGCCGGCCGAGGACGTCTTCCGCGGTCTGCCGGTGACCGTCGCGGGTCCACTGTTGATGGTGACCGTGGCGGGGCCATTTGGCGCGGGAGTGCGGGAGGCGGGCAGCGTCGGCATCGGGCTCGCCGCGCTGATGGTCTGCCACCTTCCATTTCCGACGCTCGCCCGGTCGCGCCGGTGGCTGCTACCCGCAATCGCCGGGGTCTCGCTGGCGGTTGCGCTCTGGCCACGTGACGAGACGATTGCCGTCGTTACCGCCCTCACCCTCGGGTCCTATGTGGTTTGGGGAGTGGTGAGGGGCTCGGTTAACCGGGCTGGAGATGTCGACAATGACGTGCGTGGGATAGACGGGGAGGTACGGGAAGTTGTCGGACCGCGACCGTAGGACGCTTGCACACCGACCATCGCACTGGAGGTTCCTCAGGGAATTTTTCCGTGCCCGGCGGACCGTCGGCGCGGTGGCACCAACGAGTGGTGGCCTGGCGCGGCGCATCGCCCAGCTGGCGGGAGCGGAGACGGCGCATGCCGTCGCCGAGTTCGGCCCGGGGACCGGTGCCATCACCGCGGAGCTGCTCGTGGCGCTGCCGGCCGACGGCCGGCTGTGGGCGTTCGAGGTGTACCCGCCCTTCATCGCGCACCTGCGCGCGACGATCGACGACCCGCGCCTCATCGTGGTGGCGGAGTCGGCCGAGGCCATCTCTGCGCTCCGCGAGCGCCAAGAACTGCCCGGCTTCGATGCCATCGTGTCCGCGCTGCCCTTCAGCCTGATGGACCGGACGCAGACGACCCAGATCCTGCGCGCGGCAGCTCGATCACTACGCCCGGATGGCATCTTCGTCGCCTTGCAATACCACCCGCGGTACCTCGCGCCGCTCCTGCGTGCCGAGTTCACGGTCGTCGAACGAGAGGTCTACGCATGGAACATCCCACCGGCGACACTGCTGTGCGCCCGGAATCCACTCCGAGCAGATTGAACGACCGGCGGTCGCGCCCGGTGACCGAGGGCCGGCCCGCCCTGCTGCCGCTCATCGCGCTCGGGTCAGCCGCCGTCCTCTCGTCTCCTCCAGCCGTCCCCCTGGTGCTCCTCGTCGCGGGCGTCACCGCGCTCACCTTCCGTGACCCGGAGCGCACCGTGATCCGCCGGCCTCATGTCGCGCTGGCACCGGCCGACGGCCGCGTCATCCACGTCGACCGCGTTTGGGATGCGTACTGGCAGACCGAACTCGTCGAGGTCGGGGTCTTCCTCGCCCTGTGGGACGTCCACGTCCAGCGCAGCCCACTGAACGGGGAGATCGTCGCCCAACACCGCCAGGCCGGCGGTTACGGCCCGGCGATGAGCCGGGCAGCGACCCACGGCAACAACCAGCTCGCCACCTACCTGCGCACCGCGTCCGGCCCATGTGTCGTCACCCAGATCAGCGGACTGCTCGCGCGCCGGATCGTAAGCTGGGTCGCGCCGGGGACGCGACTGGCCCAGGGCGATCGACTAGGGATGATCAGGTTTGGCTCCCAGGTCACCCTCCGCCTGCCAGCGACGGCGACTGTCCTCGTCGACGTGGGCGACCGCGTTCGAGCCGGGCTAACCCCGATCGCCGAACTGGAAATCGAGGCTCCTGCTCCCGGGTCCCCCGCCACGTGAAAGCGTTGTCGTTCTCCTGACCGGCGCCAGTATGAGCGCCGAGCCGACCGGGCAATGCTGGCCAAGCTGGAGGCGGCGTCCGCGCGGGCGGCGGGCAGATGTTCCCGAAATCGAGGCGATCCTTACCTTGACCCTCTACCTGGTGCGACGTTGTCATGGGAACGGGGTAAGGAGTGGAGCCATCAGTCTGAATCCTCACCCTGCCCGAAGACAGGGTGCGACTCGGCGGCCATGGGGTCGCGCTTGCCCTCGGCCATGTTTCAATCCTCACCCTGCCCGATGACAGGGTGCGACGCCCGGTGATGACCTTTGACCGGCCCCTGACCGACGTTTCAATCCTCACCCTGCCCGATAACAGGGTGCGACGGCGGACTCTATCACGGTTTTCGGATGTGCGCCCGGTGCGGGGTGCGAATCCGACGCTCGGGATCGCCCGTTTGGGCCCCTGATCCTCGGCAAACTTGGGTGTCCCGGAAGCGTCGCCGCGCGAACCTCGTGCCCGCGGGCCGGGTGATTGAGGTTCGCGCGTCGTCTCGTCGGGGACTCCGGGGAATCAATCCCGGGGAAAGCGGTCGGGGTGAAACGTCGCGAGCAGGGAGGACCGGGTGCCGGTCAGGATCTCGGCGGCGAGGAGGCGGCCGAGGAGGGGGCCGAGGGTGACGCCGCTGTGGGTGACGGCCTCGACGTAACCGGGCAGGGCCGTGAGGGGGCCGGCGCTGGGGTGGCCGTCGGCGGTGATGGCCCGGATGCCGATCCGGACGTCGACGGTCGTCGCCCGGGCCAGTGCCGGCATCAGGTGCGTCCCGGCCGCGATCAGGTCCCGGACCAGGGGGTGGCCCGGGGACATCTCTTCGCGGTCGCCGAGTTGGCCGTCGAAGCGGTCGTGGTGGAGCAGGACGCGGTCGGGGCCGTCCGGCCGGATATTGACGTCCGGCCCGTGGACGAGCGGGCCATCGCCCACGCC
>JBBJOE010000019.1:0-19336 GCA_037721765.1 Thermomicrobiales bacterium | reverse complement strand
CTAATCGGTCACGTCACATGGTACTGGGAGAGTGAGGAGACGCGGTGGCTCAGCGTTGGGGTTGGCCTCTATGACCCCGCGCTCTGGGGCCAGGGTCTAGGGTACGAGGCGTTGGGTCTGTGGGGCGACTATCTCTTCGGTGCGATGCCGGACCTGGCGCGACTCGACCTCAGGACCTGGTCTGGCAACGCCGGCATGATGCGGTTGGCCGCGAAGTTGGGGTTCCAAGAAGAAGCCCGCTTCCGGAAGGCGCGGATCGTCCAGGGTGTCCACTACGACGGGATGGGGTACGGTGTGCTGCGCGAAGAGTGGCAGGCGCGGTACCCGGACGGATTTGCCGCGTCGCTCACGTCGTCCGTGCGACGCGAGACGTAGGAGAGATCACCGGTGGATCAGGACTCCCGGCCCGCGACGACGATTCCAGTACCGTCACTCGCCTGCCGTCTCCTGGAAGTGGAGTTCGGCGCGGGGAAGCCCGTGATCACGGACGCACTGTTCGCTTTCTCTGATGCCGTCGAGGAACTGGGCGACGGGTATGCCTTCCGGTTCCGCGGCGCCGAGCCGGAAATGTGCTCATGACTGGCGCCAAGATGCACGCCGACGAGGCGGACATCGATACGGCGCTGGTCGGGCGCTTGCTGAAGACCCAGTTCCCGGCATGGTCAACCCTCCCGATTCGGCCGGTCCGCTCCGCCGGGACCGACAACGCCATCTACCGCCTCGGGGCCGACATGGCCGTGCGGATGCCCCGCATCCCCGGGGCGGTAGCACAGGTCGCGAAGGAGCAGCGGTGGTTGCCGGCCCTCGCCCCGTCGTTGCCGCTGCCGATCCCGCTGCCGCTCGCCATGGGCGAGCCGGGCGCGGGATATCCCTGGGAATGGTCCGTCTACCGGTGGCTCCCCGGAGACACCCCGACCCCGGACAACGTGGACGACCGTCACCGCCTGGCGACCGACCTGGCCCGGTTCATCTCGGCGCTGCACGGCATCGACACCGGAAGTCAGGAGCGAGCCGGGCTGCTGGCGTCCTACCGTGGCGAACCGCTGTCACTCCGGGACGATGCCACCCGGACGGCGATCGCCGAGTGCGTGGGGATGCTGGATGCGGATCGGGTGACCGACGCTTGGGACGTGGCCCTCGACGTCCCGGTCTGGGTGGGTCCTCCCGTCTGGGTCCACGGAGACATCCAGCCCGGGAACCTGCTGGTCGAACGGGGACGGCTGAGCGCGGTGATCGATTTCGGGGGACTGACCATCGGAGATCCGGCGGTGGACCTGATCGTCGCCTGGAATCTTCTCTCGGCCGAGACCCGGGAGACATTTCGGCACCACATGGGCGTCGATGACGCGACCTGGGCCCGCGGGAGGGGCTGGGCCCTGTCGATCGGCCTGGTGGCCCTCCCGTACTATGTCGAGACCAATCCCGTCCTCGCCGCGGTCTCGCGGTACCAGATCGGCGAGGTCTTGGCCGACCACGCGCGGGGCGATTGACGGAGCCGGGCGATCGGCCGGGACATCGCTATGTCGCTCTCGACCCAAGAGCCCGGGACGACATCGGTCCGCCACGCCCTTTCCACGATGGTCTGGCGCCGCCGGGTGGTGGGGAGCGGTAGGGGGAGGGAAGCATGACATCACCGGGGGGCCAGCGCCGAGACGCCGCCAAGAGCGTCCACATCCGCGATCTCACCGGTGCCGGCTGGTCGGCAGTCTGGCCGATCTTCCGAGAGGTGGTCGCCGCCGGGGAGACCTATGCTTTTGACCCCGACTGGTCCTCGGAGCAGGCCAGGGACCTCTGGCTCGAAGGACGACCCGGCCACGCGGTGGTAGCCGTTGAAGGGGAGCGGGTGGTGGGCACGGCCAAGATGGGGCCGAATCGGCCCGGCCGTGGTTCGCACGTGGCGACCGCGAGTTTCATGGTCTCGGGCGAGGCACGGGGCCGAGGGGTCGGCCGCGCGCTCGGTGAATACGCGATCGCCTGGGCCACGGCGCAGGGCTACGCGGCGATGCAGTTCAACGCCGTGGTGGAGTCCAACGCGGCGGCCGTCCGCCTGTGGCAGTCCCTCGGCTTCGTGATCATCGGGACCGTGCCGGAGGCATTCGAGCATCCCACCCTGGGCCGGGTCGGCCTCCACGTGATGCACAGGGAGCTGTGACGTCTCCCCGCACATGTTGCGGCGGCGTTCCCCCCGATCCACCGACGTCTGCTATAATCCGGGCACGACCACGGAATGAAAGTAGGGTTTCACCTAGTGAAAGACCTTGGGGCTGAATTCGGCGAATCTTCCAGCGCCGTCAAGCTCAACCGATCCGTGCAGCGCGTCGCCGCGCTGCTCAAGGCGTTCACCGCGGCGCAGGACAGCTTCACGCTAGCTGAACTCAGCAGGCTGACGAGGCTTCCCGAGAGTACGGTCTATCGACTGCTCGCGACACTCCAGGACGAGGGGTTCGTCGAGCGGACCGCGGAACGCAACGGGCGCTACCAGTTGGGTCTGGAGCTCTTCCGGTTGGGGAGTGCCGCCCTCAACGGTCGCGGACTCGGTCGCGAGATCTTCCCGCATGTCGAGGCACTCGCGATTGACACGGGCGAAACCGTCAATCTCGGTGTGCTGTACGGATGCAATGTTCTCTATGTCCATAAAATCGAAAGCGAGAAGCCGCTCCGCGCAAGCCTGACTGTCGGAAGCACATCGGTGCCGGCGCACTGTTCAGCGAACGGAAAGGTATTGCTGGCTCATCTGTCCGACGATCGCTTGGAGCGACTCATCGGCGCTCGGCCACTCGAGCGACGCGGACTGAATACGATCACTGATCAAGCTGTCCTACGACGGGAGCTCGAGCGGATTCGCGAGCGCGGCTATTCCGTCGATGACTTGGAGTTCGCCGATGACATCCGCGCGGTGGGCGCCCCGATTCGCGATCACCACGGGGATGTCGTCGCGGCTATTGCCGTCGCCGGCCCGGCGACACGGTTCTCGCTCGAGGGGGTTCACGAGCTGGCTCCTCGGGTGATCAGCACGGCGGGAGGGATCTCAGCGCAGCTCGGCTACGTGATGGCAGGGCCTAATCGGGTCCACGAGGCACCGAAGTCGCCACTCACCGGAGAGAAGGAGGACGATCGATGGACCGCCTGAACCGACGAAGGTTGTTGAAGGGAACCGCCGCGCTTGGAAGCCTGGCCGCACTGCCGAAGTCGGCGTTCGCCGCTCCCGCCCTGATCAAGCAGACCGGCGATGACCCCGCGCTCGCACCGTACCAGGACGCGCAAATCGACTGGCGACAGGCCGAGGGTGAGTCGATCGCGCTCCTCGTGACGCCGGCCCACTACTTCGAGAAGTTCCGGGCCGTTACGGAGGACATCTTCACCGAGTTGACGGGCATCGAGGTCCAATTCGAGGTGATCCCGCCGAAGGAACTCCGAGAGAAGGCGGTGTTAGACCTTGCCGCCGGTTCGGGGAACTACGCGAGCCACACCGGCGACCCGATGTACCTGCCGCTCTATCAGTCCAACGAGTGGGTCGACCCGCTCGATGAATACCTGAACGACCCGACTTTGACCGACCCGGCGTGGTTCGCGGTCGACGACATCATCCCGAACTGGATCGAGGCCGATTCGGTGGATGGCACGCTCTACGGCATGCCGGTCGAGGGCGAGGCGACCATCCATATCTACCGGAGCGATATCTACGCGGAGTTGGGACTCCAACCGCCCCAGACTCTCGAAGAGCTCGCCCAGTCTGCCGCCGCGATCCACACCGATGATCGGGCCGGGATGGCACTGCGAGGGTTCCAGGGCGCCGGTCAGAACATGTATATCTTCCCGTCGCTCTTTCTCGAGTTCGGCGGGCAGTGGTTCGATGCCGACGGCAACCCGACGCTCAACAGCGCGGCCGGAGTCGACGCACTCCAGTACTACGTTGACCTCCTGCAATACGCGCCCGCCGGGGTGGAGAACTGGAACTGGCCGGAGATCATGGAGGCCTTCGCGGGCGGCGGTCTGACCCAGTACGTCGACGCCAACAGTACGGCCTCCGTCATCGAGAATCCCGCGTCGTCCACGGTCGCCGGCAAGGTCGGCTACCAACGGTGGCCCGCCGGCCCGTCCGGCCGCCGCGTGACGAGCATCTGGAACTGGACGATGTCCATCAATAGCGCCCTCCCGGACGAGCAGAAGAAGGCCACCTGGCTCTACATCCAGTGGCTCGCCTCGCGTCCGACCCAACTGCTCTCCGCCAGCTACAAGGAGACGCCCGAGGCGGTCGTCCGGACCGGTGTCAATCGCTCGTCGATCTGGAATGACCCGGCGTACCAGGAGCTGGTGGGGTTCACGGAGGACTATGTGGATGTCGTCCTCACCTCGCTGCAGGAAGATACGGACCCGAACTGGAGGCCGCGCGTGCCCCAGTGGCCCGAGATCGGGGAAGTGTCTGCCATCGCCGTCCAATCCGCTCTCACCAACCAGAAGACCCCTCAGCAGGCGCTGGACGACGCCAACTCAGAGATCGTCCGGATCATGGGCGGGTAGGGACGTGTCACCATTCGACGCGGCCCAACCGTGGCAGAGTCGCGGGATGTGCTCGTGACGGCGACCCGCCACGTCGTCAATGAGCAGTCGTGGGGGGCCCGGGCCCCACGCCCCACAACCCACTTAAATGAGCTGTCGTTGCGGCCAGGTACCCCTGGCCGCAACAGGCTGCGAACCCAGGAGAGCCGGTTCGCCTGGCTGATGATCTCGCCGAGCCTGCTCGTGCTGCTGCTCGTCGGCACAGTGCCGCTGGCCGCGCTGGTCATCATGAGCTTCACGCGAATCGACCTGGCGAGCACTCGACCGAACGCGTTCATCGGCGCTGACAACTTCATCCGGATGGCCCGGGACGACCGGTTCTGGCACGCGCTCTGGGTCATGCTCGTCTATACGGTCTCGAGCGTGACGCTCCAGCTGGTCATCGGACTGGCGCTGGCGCTGGCGCTGCTCCGGCCGGTTCGCGGCCAGGGCGCCCTGCGGGTGGCCATCCTGCTGCCGATGATCCTGGCGCCGGTGGTCGTCGGGTTGGCCTGGCGGACGCTGATCCTGACGCCGGATTACGGGATCATCGACTTCGCCGTGCAGGCCCTCGGATTCGGGTCGCAGCCCTGGCTGACCGACGCGCGCTGGGCGCTGATATCCGTGATCACCATCCACACCTGGCAGTGGACCCCCTTTGCCTTCCTCGTCTTCACCGCCACGCTCCACGCGCTCCCACAGGAGCCGTTCGAGGCGGCGATGATCGACGGCGCGGGAGCCTGGCAGCGATTCCGCGATCTCACCCTGCCCCTGCTCTGGCCCACCATCATCGTCATCGTGATCATGCGGACGATGATCGCGCTGCGTGCCTTCGACGCGATCTTCTCGGCGACCGGCGGCGGGCCCGGCACGGCGACAGAGATCCTGAACCTCTACGCGTACCGGGTGTCATTCACCAGCCTGACGCTAGGCTATGGGGCCGCGGTCGCGACGATGCTGTTGATCGTGACTGCGGTCATCAGCGTGATGCTCTTTCGCCTCCAAGCACGGGACTGATGGGAAGATCCGACCAGTGATGACGCCAACACGGACGAACCGGAAACGGGCGGGCAATGCCCTGACCTACATCTTGCTGCTCGGGGCGATCCTCATCTGGGCGTTCCCCGTGCTGTGGGTGGTGCTGACGTCGATCAAGCCGCGGACGGACATCTTCACCAACCCGCCGACCCTCGTCTTCCTCCCGACCCTTGACCACTACGAGGCGGCGCTGAACACTCGGGGGATCATCGACAGCATCCGGAACAGCCTGATCATCACGGTCGTCAGCACGGTATTCGCCATCGTGGTCGCGGTCCCGGCGGCCTACGCGTTTGCCCGGCTGCGCTTTCGCTTCAAGACCCACCTGTCGTTCTACACCCTCTTCATGCAGATGGCGCCGCCGATCGGGCTGCTGATCCCGTACTTCTTCGCGCTCAACCGCCTCCGGCTGCTCGACACGTACGTGGGGTTGATCGTCATCTACCTCTCCTTCACGTTGCCGTTCAGTATCTGGATCATGATCACCTACTTCCTGGACGTGCCGAAGGAACTGGAGGAGGCGGCGGCCGTGGACGGGGCCTCCCGGTTCTCGGCGTTCGTACGGATCGTCGTTCCCCAGGTGCGCGGTGGTATCGCCGTGACCGCGATCTTCGCCTTCATCAATGCCTGGAACGAGTTTCTCTACGCGGTCGTGCTCACCGGGCCGGAAACCCAGACGGTGACGGTCGCAATCTTCGGCTTCCTCGGCGCGTCGGAGAGCCGCTGGGGACCGTTTACCGCGACCGGCACGATGATCATGGCACCCGTCGTCGTGGTGGCGCTCATCGCCCAGAAACAGATCGTCCGTGGGTTGAGTCTCGGCGGTGTCAAGGGATAGTCGAGCGTGCGGTGACACGAGGAGCGGCGAACCGGCCGCAACAACGATGTACGGGAGGTTCGCAACGTGAACGTGATCTTCATCTCTATCGACAGCCTGAGCCGGCACTTCTTGAAGGTCTACGGGCAACCGATCGAGATCGATGTCCAGACGCCGAACCTCGACCGCTTCGCCGAGCGGGCGTTGGTCTTCGATACGCATTACGCCGGGAGCCTGCCGTGCATGCCCGCGCGCCGCGAGTTCTTCGCGGGCATCCAGGAGTTTCTCTGGCGCCCGTGGGGACCGATGGAGCCCTTCGATACGCCGCTGGCCCGCGCCGCCCGCGGAGCCGGCGCGGTGTCACAACTCGTGACCGACCACTACCACTACTTCCAGCATGGTAGCCATGGGTATTACGAGGATTACAACGGCTTCGAGTTCATTCGTGGACATGAGTCCGATGCGTGGAAGACCACGCCCCGCGATCCCGATCCGAATTTTCTCCGGCAGCTTAGAGCCGACGGTGCCAACGGCGTTGGCGACTACATGAGCCGTGCCGCCTACGCTCGTAACGTCGCGTCATTCAACATTGAGGACGAGACTGACTTCTTCCCCGCGAAGGTGTTTTCGCGAGCCGCCGACTGGCTCCGAAATAACCAGGACCATTCCAAATGGTTCCTGGCCATCGATAGCTTCGATGTCCACGAGCCCTTTCATTGTCCAGAACCATATGCCTCAATGTACACGGACGAGGATCCGCGCGACCCAGACTTGGTCGTCTGGCCCGTCTATGGCCGCGTCGATGAGGGCAAGAGCCAGCTCACGCCGCGCCAGATCGCGTTCGTTCGCTCCCAGTTCGCCGGCAAGATCACGATGGTCGACCGGTGGCTGGGTGAGGTGCTGGACACCATGGACCGCCTCGATCTCTGGCAGGACACCATGGTCGTCGTCACCACTGATCACGGGCACTACCTCGGTGAGCATGGTTGGATGGGCAAGCCCACCGCCCCGTTCTACAACGTGCTGGCGCACACCCCTCTGCTGATCTGGCATCCGGACAACCCGCGTGCCGGCGGGCGAACCGCGGCACTCACATCCGCCGTGGACATCTACTCGACGGTGCTCGACGCGTTGGAAGCGCCGGTTCCGCACAATGTCCACAGTCAGAGCCTGATGCCCGTCCTGCGAGGCGATCGCGAGCACCATCGGGATTGGGCCGTGTATGGCTACTGGGGGTCATCCATCAACGTCACCGACGGGCGATACACCTATTTTCATCCCTGCCAGGCGGGAACGCCGGCCAACGCCCACTCAACCATGATGATCATGATGGATCCGTGGGATTGGTTCCGCCCAGTGGAGCCCCAGCTGACCGCCGAGGCCGGTCGATTTTTGCCGTACACCGACATTCCAGTCTGGCGCTATTCCTCGGCATCGCAGTCGCGCCACGATGTCCCAATGCTCTTCGACGTTCAGAACGATCCCGGCCAAATCCACAACCTCGCCGTAGAGCAGCCGGGCATCACTTCCGACATGCGCGATCTCCTGGTGGCCGCCCTTCGCCAATTAGGCGCTCCGGAGGACCAATACCGGCGGCTGAGTCTCGACAACGCATAGCGCCGCGTCCACGAACCCGAGGGAATCCGGCCTCGGCCGGGTCCAGCGCCTCGCAGCTGGTGGATGGGCGTGCCGACCAGTTCAGACCCTCCCCCATCGATGGACACAACGGGGTGATCGTGACCGTCCGATCGTGGACTGGGCACGCACGACGAGTCCTGCTGGAGACGTGCTAGGCCGCGACCGGCCGGGTGGGATGGGCGGGGCGGTGGGTCCGCCCCGCCCCTGGCACGCTGACGGTGGCGTCCCGGAGCAGGTAGAGGGCCAAGGCGTCGGCGGCGGCGCCGTCGTGGACGACATCGACGATCGCGTTCCGCAAAGAGATGACGGTGCCCGGTCCGTCGCCCATCCGGTCCTGGATGGCATCCAGTAGGGCAGGGCGGCAGAGGCCGAAGCCCGGGATGTGGATGATGTCCCCACCGGACGGGTCCTGCCAGGCCGCGGGGATCGAACCCGGGCCGAGCAGTTCGCCGATGCGAGCGTCGGGCAGCCAGGCCCTGGTCGCCAGCTCGTCCGCGACCGCGACCATCGGGTCCGACTGGTGGCGCACGTGGCGATCGAACGCGTCGAGGCGATCGATCAGGGCCGGGACCGATAGGTCGCCGGCCGACAGACCGGCCGGTGCGCCGGGCTCGCCGAGAACGATCAGGGGCCGCCCGGGGTGGACCGTCGCGAAGTCATCGGAGAGGAACCCCCGGGTCGAGATCGGGGCGACCGACAGACCGACCGTCACGCCGTCCCGGGTGAAGGCGAGGTCGGGCAGGACCAGGCCGTCGGCCGACACGACCGGGCGGGGTAGGCGGCGCATCGTCCAGCCACCGAGACCCACCTCGCGGCGATTCGTCTGGATCGTCTCGACGACCCGCTCGATCGCCCCCAGCGCGGCAGCCGCGGTGGCATGGACCCGCTTCGGTCGGAGAAAGACCATCGCCTTGGCATCGAGGGCCAGGACGCAGGTCCGGTCTCCCAGGTGGACCGTGGCCTCCCCGGTCGCCCGCGTCGGGTGGGCGACGACGAGGTGCATGGTCGCCCGCGCGACCCGGCCGCCGAAGCCTGACCAGGTGCCCATGGTCGACTTGCTGCCCGCGAGGCGGACGACGGACCCCTCCCGTTGCCAGGCAACGCCATAGCGGTTGGCGATCCAAGTCACGGCCCCGTCGCCAAGATCGGGGAGATCCAGAGAGACCGAGGAGGCGTGACGGAGCAGCGAGAAGAGGAGAGTGACGTTGTACCGGGCGACGATATCGGGGGCGGAGGGGCGGGGCCCGGTCCGGTCGAGCACGGCGTTGCGCTCGGCGTCGAGGGTCATCAGGCGATCCAGGTCGGACCCGTCGAGGCCGAGTGGGAGTCCGATCCCGGCGAGCAGGCGGTCGCGGTCGACCGGCGGCGCGAAACCCTTTCCGGCCCGCTCGGGATCATTGATCGCGCAGTAGACGTGGGCCCGGATGTCCGCCGGGCCGAGGAGGTCCCAGGCGGCCAGCGCCGTCATGGTGTCGTCATCGACGACATCGGCGAGGTCGGGCGTCCGGTAGCGATACTCGTCCGCCAGGCAGGTCAGGACGCAGCGGGCCACCTTCAGGTCGCCGAAGAAGTCGAGGACGGTCTCGGAGGGGATCTCCTCCCGCCGCCGGTGTCGCATCCGCTCCAGGAAGTCGATCGCCAGCTCGATGCTGGGCAGGATCGAGGCGTCCCGCAGGTACCGGGGATAAAGCTTCCGGGGGCCGTCCTCGACGCGCCGGGTCGTCTTGGGGATGTCTTGGCGACGGAACGTCATCGGGCGGTCCTCCTGGCTGGCGGGGGCAGGGTCGGTGGGACGCGGGTCACGACGCGACGAGATCGAGCCCGCCCGAGTCCCGGGCTTCGTGCCGTGCGGCGACGGCCCGGGATGCCGTCGTTCGATCCGGGTCAATGGGATCGGCCGGGCGGCGCTTGCGTGCCGAGCGGCCCTCGGTCGTCTTGCGGCTCACGAGTTCGTAGAGGACGGCCTTGGTGGCCTTGGGTCGCAGCACGCGGCCGAGGCGCTGGATGTACTCGCGGGTGGCCGAGCTGCCGCTGACGACGATGGCGACGTTGGCGTCCGGGACATCGACGCCCTCGTTGAGGACGCGGCCGGTCACGAGCTTGGTATAGGTGCCGTCGCGGAACCGATCCAAGATCTGGCGCCGTTCCGCCGGGGGAGTCCGGTGGGTGATCGCGGGCAACAGGAGGCGCTCGCTGAGGCGATCGACCATCGCGTTGTATTCGGAGAAGACGATCACCCGGTCGTCGGGGTGCTTCGAGAGGAGGTCGGCCACCGCGTCAAGTTTGCCCTCGGCGTTGAGGGCGATCATCCGGGCCTGGTGATGTGCCTGGAGGGCGGCCCGGGCGGCCGGGTCGGAGCCGGCCCGCTGGATCATCTCCATGAATGCCCCGTCCGGGCGGCCGATCGCCCCCCGCCGGGAGGCGAGGTAGCGCTTGTAGATCGCCATCCCTTGCTCGTAGCGCAGGCGCTCGTCGTCCGACAGGGAAATGAAGAGGCGCCGTTCGTCGTAGTCGGCGATGTAGCGGTCGCGCGACAGTTCGGCGACCGAACGCCGGAAGACGACCGGACCGATCAGGTGGTCGAGCGCCTCGTGGCCGTGGTCGGAGCGCTCCGGTGTGGCGCTGAGGCCGAGGCGCAGCGGGGCTGCCACCTTGGAGGCGATCGTCCGGTAGCCGGTGGCGGGGAGGTGGTGGACCTCGTCGACCACCAGCAGGCCGAAGCCGTCGAGGGGACGCCCGCGCATCGCCGCCGAGTCGTAGGTGATCACGGTCAGGTCGCGGATGGTGCGCTTGCCACCGCCGATGATGCCGATGGCGGAGAGCGGCAGGGAGAACTGGCGGGCCATCTCGGCCTGCCATTGCCGGAGCAGCTCGATCGTCGGTACCACGACCAGGGTCCGGACGTTGGCGGCCGCGATCGCGGCCATCGCCACGACCGTCTTACCGGCCCCGGTCGGGAGGACGATCAGTCCCCGGCCCGCCCGCGCGGTCCAGGCCGCGATGGCGTCTTCCTGATAGGGGCGCAGGGACAGTCCGGTCTTCAGCGGCGCGTCGAGGGCAAAGGCGTCGAGGGCGATGCCGAACCGATGCGCGTGGGAGGCGGCGATGCCCGTGCCGATACCGCCGCCGGAGTCGTCCTGCTCCAGGAGGGCATCGTCATCGGATGGATCGCCGTCCGACAGTGCCGCCATGAGGTCGAGGGCGTCGTCCTCTCCCGCGGGATCATCCGTATCGGCGTCGCGATCGTTCCGCGTGGCGGTCTCGCCCGCCTTCGCGGCGCCCATCGAGCCCGCGGGCCGGGACCGGCGCGGTCCACCCCACCCGGGACGTCTCCCGCCGGCCACCTACGCCGCCTCCGGCAGCGCGTCCTCGTCCCGGTCGGTGGGGAACGGGAGGGGGAGGGGGAGGGCGGTCGAGGGTGAGCCGGTCGGGGGGGTGAAGGGCGTGATCATCCCCGCCTCACGACGCAACAGGGCCGCGGCGGCGGCACGCAGGTTGGCCTCGCTCCGTGCTCCAAACCCGGGCAGGGACCGGATCTGTCCAGCGTCGGAGGCGGTGACGACCTCCGCCGGGGTGGCCACATCGAGTTCGCTCGACAGGCGATGGGCCGTCTTCGGCCCGACGCCGGGGATCATCATCAGGGCCTCGACCGCAGGCGGCAGGTCACCGCACAACTCGACGTAGAAGCCCATCCGGCCAGTGGCCACCAGCTCGCCCAGCTTGCGTCGCAACCGGACGCCTATGCCGGGCAGCGCCAGTTCTCCCTCGTCGGTCAGCATCGAGAGGATGTCCTGGCGAGTCCGGAGCAGGTTGCGGGCGGCCTGCCGGTAGGCCCGGATGCGGTAGGGGTTGTCCTCGGCGAGTTCGAGCATCGTGGCGACGTTGAACAGGATCTCGGCGGCCCGGTGGTTGGCGTGCGGGATCATGGCGGGGCCTTTCTCGGCAGACGTATCGGAGCGGAACGCCGTGGCGGATGGTGCGAACGCTTGTTCTATTATAGGGTTTCATGGACTGGCAGTCAACTCCCCGGGCGTCTGGCGGCGGCACCACCTGGTACCGCCACCATGAGGAATGAGGGGGGTCGCGGAGTACCGCCTTGACCGACCGTCGGTGGCGACGAAGACGCCGGGTCGCCGAGATATCCGGGCACACCGAAGCGGCCCCGCGCCCGGCGGGACCACGCCCGATGTCGTTCGATCCGGGTTCAGGGGGTGTCAGGGCGCGACGGATGAAGTCGTTCCGGTGAGAGCCGAGATGGCCACCGTGATTGGCGCGCCTACTCGGAGAATCGCTCTTCTCGCCAGGGATCCGCGTCGTTGTGGTACCCGTAGCGTTCCCAGAACCCCGGTTCGTCGCCGGCCAGGAAGCGCAGACCCGTCACCCACTTGGCACTCTTCCAGGCATACCGCTTCGGGACGACCAGCCGCAGGGGGAACCCGTGCTCGGGGGTCAGCGGTTCGCCGTCCAGGGTCGTGGCCAGCAACACGTCGTCGGCCGCGAAGTCGGCCAGGGGTAGGTTGGTGTCGTATCCACCCGCGCAGGAGACGAGGACGAAGCGGGCCCCCGCCGCGGGGCGGCAGGCGGCTAACAGGGCTCGGCCGGGTATCCCCGCCCAGCGCACATCGAGGCGACTCCAGCGGGTGACGCAATGCATGTCCGCCGTCAGGTCCTCGACCGGGAGGCGTTCCAGCTCGTCCCGCGTCAGTGAGAGCGGCGCCTTGACCAGACCGTCGACCACGAGTCGCCAGTCGGCCAGCGTTATCTCGGGAATCTCACCATAGTGCAGGACCGGCAGGCGCTGGGTGATGAACTGTCCCGGTGGGGTCCGGGCCGCGATTTCGGGTGACGCGGGGCGGGGGCGGAGACGGACCGGTCGGGAGGGCGGTCGGACACCCATGGCAGGACTCCGGGTCGAAAGGGAAGAGATCGCGCTCGAAGTTGGTGCCGAGGCGGAGCGACACGTTGGCCGGAGGCCCGGTGGCGACCCGAGTCGGGCGACGGGGAACGGACGGTCTCCCGAGTCGTCTGCCCTGAGTATGGCATGGGCGAGGGGAGCGACCCGGATGTGATGCCCGGTCGATCGAGGCCCGTCAGGCATTGGCACTCTCTGACCGAGAGTGCCAATGTCGATTGACGGTGCGACGGGCCGGACTATACTTGGTCAGGTATCCCCGGCCCAGAGTGGCTGGCCCCGGGGCGGACCCCACCCGAGCGAGCACCTGGGCACCCATGGCCGAAAAGCGTGACTACTATGAGGTCCTCGCTGTCCCGAAGGGGGCGTCGGCGGACGAGATCAAGCGTGCCTACCGGGCCAAAGCCCGTCAGTTGCACCCGGACGTCAACCGCGAAGACGGGGCCGAGGAGCGATTCAAGGAGATCAACGAGGCCTATGAGGTCCTCGGCGATACGGATCGCCGGGCCACCTACGACCGGTTCGGCCACGCCGCCAACGGGGCGGGCAACGGGGCCGGATTCGGGGGATTCGGGGGGTCTCCGTTCAACGACCTGTTCGAGAGCTTCTTCTCGGGGTCGTCGGGCGGCCGTCGCCGCACGGGTCCCGAGCGCGGCCAAGACCTCGAACTGGCGCTGACCATCACGTTCGAGGAGGCCGTATTCGGCATCGACAAGGACGTCGAGCTGACCCGGCTCGAGACGTGTGAGGTCTGCGACGGGTCCCGGATGCGCGATGGCCAGGCGGCGCCCCGCTGCGGCACCTGCGGCGGCACCGGCGAGGTCCGGCGGGTCCAGCAGACGATCCTCGGGCAGTTCATGACCTCGGCACCCTGTGGCACGTGCCAGGGCGAGGGCGTCCATGTCACCGACCCGTGCCCGAATTGTCGCGGCCGCGGCCGGATCGCCAGGCCCCGCACGTTGACGGTCACCATCCCGGCCGGCATCGACGAGCAGGCGACGCTGCGGTTGTCTGGGGAGGGGGAGGCCGGTCCGGCGGGGGGCGTACCTGGCAACCTGTTCGTCAAGGTGCGGATCAAGCCGCACGCGGTGTTCACCCGCCAGAACAAGACGATCCAATTGCAGGTCGGCATCAATGTCGCCCAGGCTGCCCTGGGCGACGAGATCGAGGTCGACACCCTAGAGGGAGCGGTGTCCCTGCGGGTCCCGGCGGGGACCCAGGGCGGGCAACAGTTTCGCCTGCGTGGCAAGGGTGTGCCGGACCTCCGGGGCGGCGAACGGGGCGACCAGATCGTCACCGTCCAGGTCATGACCCCGAAGCAGCTCTCCGACGAGCAGCGAGAGTTGTTTGCGCAGTTGGCGGCCACCCTGGGGAGCGAGGTGACGCACCAGCCCAACCACCGTGGTTTCTTCGACAAGGTGAAGGACGCGTTCGGGGTCTGAGCGGAGCGGGGACCTACCTCTCAGCGTTTGGCGGCGATGGCCCCCCGGTCAGGGGGCGTCTCCGATCAGTATGTGGTCGAGATGGGTGACGCCGAGCGTCCAACTGGCGATGACCACGGCGCCGGAGATCACCAGGCCAGCGAATGCGAGCGGCCATCCGAGCGGGTCGAACCCCACGGAGGTCGTGAGGTCGACGGAGGTGATGATGGGCGGTTGCCCCTCGACGGTGATCAGCGCCCAGCCCACCACCAACACGGTCCCGGCCGCGAACACGGCCCCGGCCCCCAGGCTGTAGATGCGGCCCTTCAGCCGGAGGGTCCGCTGGACCTGGTCGGCGACGAAGTTTGGCGCTAGGGCGGAGGCGCACGTATCGAGCGTCACGAAGCCCACCGACGACCAGGTCATGAACAGGACGACCAATCCCAGTTGGGTCAGGGTGGCCTCGTTGCCGGCGGCGACCAGGATCGCCGCCGCCGTGGTCAGCACCAAGACGGGGACGACGCCGGCGACGACCTTGGCGGTCAGGACGAGTTGGCTATCGACCGGCAGGGTGCGTAAGAGGTGGACCCCCCGGTGTTCCGAGCCGACGCTGTAGACGGCGGTGCCGAGCGACGTGGCCCAGGGCAGGAAGATGACCGGGCCGATCGATTGCCAGAATCCCCACCCGGCCGGATCGGTCACGGCCGGTGATCCGCGACTGAGGTTTATCGTGTAGACGATCACCATCCCGAGCGGCCACAGGGCACCTGTCAACCGACGGGAATCCCTGAACATCATGATCCACTCTTTGAGGACCAACGCCGCCAGTTGAACCGGAAGATATGACAGTCCGGCGGCGGTCCACCGGGCGATCGGCCGGGATGGGCGGGGGAGGGGGGCACTCGCGGTCCGGAATCCACTCGTCCCGGTCGCGAAGGTGATCGCGAACAGCCACCAGGCCCCGACGATCGAGACCAAGGACAAGGACGCGAAGGCCACCCCGTTCGACCAGGCCGCCAGGCCGGGGCCATCGGTCGCCGCGATGGTCCGGGCAGCCCAACCGAGAGGGGTGTATTCGACGTGTCTCCCGGCCTGGAGGACGTTCGCCACCATCCCTGCCGCGCCCGCGTGGAGCGCCGCGTCGATGGAGATCCCGGGAGTCAATCCGGAAGACGCGTCATCGCGTTGGATCGTCGCCCACCAGACCCCGAGCGAGGCGACGATGACGAGGCTGACGATGCCTAATACGGTCCAGGCGCGCTTGGCCGGGACCACGCGGGCAATCCCGGCGACCATCACGATGCCGAGCGCCGTCAACATGACCAGATAGGCGAGGAGCACTGATCCGCCGACCAGGAAGGTCAGGATGGGCTGGTTCGTCGTCGAGGCGTATCCCGCCAGGAACCAGAACCCGATGAAGCCGATCGGCAACGTGCCTGCCAGCGTCTCGATGAACTTACTGGTGAAGGTGGAGACCAGTGGGATGGGCATGGTCAACAAGAAGGGAAGGTCGGGCGCGAGGTAGATCGACTGCAATGCCGCGCCGGAACTGGCGATGATCCCGGCGCTGAGGAGTGCCACGAAGAATGCCGCGAAGACCAGATGTTGGTCCGTCTCCGTCACCACCGAGAAGAGGAGCCTCGACACGAGGGCGATCGTCACCGCCGTCGTCAGGCCCACCACGAGGAGGGTGATCCCCTGCACCGTGGTCCGGATGGGGTGGCGCGAGCGGGCGGCGCCGATTTGCCGCGAGCCGACCCGTATTCGGGACCGGAGCACCAGGACCAGGATCGCCACCACGCCCCGTCCCCCGCCCAGCGCACCGGGTCTCACGCGGATGCCGCGTCGGGGTCGAGTTCGAGTGGCTCTCCATACCCGCTCGACGTGAAGAGGTCGAAGTCGATGGGACGGGCATACCCCGTCACCTGGAGGAAGATCGTCTCCAGGGAGGCGTCAGGCAGCCCGAGGCGGTCGCGAAGTTCGTCGATCGTCCCCAGGGCCACGAGGCGCCCTTGATCCAGTATCCCAACGCGATCGCACATCTGCTCGGCGATCTCGAGGATGTGCGTCGTCATGAACACCGTGCCGCCCCGGGCACAAATATCCCGGAGGAGATCCTTGACCGTCCGGGCACTCCGGGGGTCCAGGCCGTTGGTGGGTTCGTCCAGGAAGAGGACGGGAGGCTGGTGGACCAGCACGGACGCGATGGCGATCTTCTGACGCATCCCCAGCGAATAGGTCTCGATGAGGTGATCGGCCCGATCAGTCATCTCCAGGATCTGGAGTAGACTCTCGGACCGTTCGATGCGGGTTCGGCGAGGGACGCGATAGATGTCGGCGACGAAGGTGACGAACTCTCGCCCGGTCAATTTCTCGTAGAGGAATGGCTGCTCCGCCATGTAGCCGATCAGGCGCTTGGCCGCGGTCCGGTCCCGTACCACATCGACCCCGTTGACCTCGACGACCCCGTCGCTCGGTGTCAGGAGGCCGGTCAGCATCTTGATCGTGCTG
This sequence comes from Thermomicrobiales bacterium, assembly GCA_037721765.1. Classification (GTDB taxonomy): domain Bacteria; phylum Chloroflexota; class Chloroflexia; order Thermomicrobiales; family UBA6265; genus JACCVE01. Next base: position 2,460 of record JBBJOE010000019.1, on the reverse strand, counting down.
CTCTTGCCCGCCCCATTCGGGCCGAGGAAGACGAACAATTCCCCGGCGGGCACGACAAAGGTAACGTCGTGGACCCCGGTCCCGGACGGATAGCGCTTGGTCAGACCTTGGACCCGGATGGCGGGAATGGTCACCCGTGGCGCACTCTCTCGAGACCAAATGTCATGTCAGCCGAATCGAGTCCCATACCGGATGATCTTACGATACTGAACGATCGCTTCGGCCAGCCTTCGCTACCTTGACCGGAGTGCCCCAGGAGCGTCAGCCGTTGACACCCTTCCCCACCGTTTCGGAACATGCTTGCCGCCCGCCAACCGCGATGGACCGCGAGAACTAAGCGGTCCATCGCATTGTCCTCCCAAGGACACCCGATCCGAAGACGCCAGGTGACGAGGCGCTCCGTTTCGCTGGCGTGTGACCTCGGAGCGAGGTATCAGAATGCGGCCACGACTTTCTCATAGTAGGGGACGAGGGCGGTACCGACGCCTGTCAGAGCTGACACGCATACGAGAACGACGAACAACAGAATCAATGAGTACTCGACCAGGCCTTGTCCCTCGACGCCGGGATCTGGCGTGGTCGGGTAGGCGCGGAGCCACCGAGTGATGTCGACCATGGTGTGCCGACTGACACGTCACGCCGCCCTGGTTAGGTCGAAAGGTTCGCGATCGTGCGGTCCGAACACCCCTGAAAAAGATGAATGCGATGGATCCCGGAGATGGATGGGCGATCGTCACGCTCGTGGCACTGCCTTCGGGCGACCCGCGTTCAGTCCTCCTCCCCTCGTGATGTCGTCGGCGCCAGGCTCCCGGGCGACCAATGGACCGGCCGGGAGCACTCTCCCGGCAATTGGAGGATCGGCGGGCGACGTAGGACTTCGCCCGCCCCGATTCTGCCCCCGATCATACTGTAGGTGCGCGGACCGACCTGAGCAATCACCTAGACTGGCGACCCTGGTCAGTACTCTCGTACGGCGGCCCCGAGCCAAACGAACCGGAGGTCGGGTCACCGCCACTCCCCGGCCCTGCCAAGGCGTCCGAATGGACCGCGGTTCAGAGCCGGGCGTCGATCGGGATGGGGACGACCACTTCGACGGCGAAGCCCTTGTTGGCGCGCTGCTCGGTGATCAGGTGGGCGTTCAGGAGGTTCAGGCGAGCGGCGAGGTGCTCCTCCTCTAACCGCTCTTCCATCCGCGTCCGTTCGCCGGAGATCATCGAGGCGGCGACGACGAGGCGAGCTTCCCGCTCGTCGATCTGGATCGTGACCTCGACGGCGTCGGCCGGACCGTCGGCGAGGATCGCCGAGAGACCTGTCTGGATAAAGCGGAACAGGGCGACCTGCATCGTCGTCGTCAGGCGGAGGTCGTATTCCGGCCCATCGACGGTCCCCTCGTCGATGTCCTTCCGCCGCTGCAATTCGGCGACGTAGCGCTGCACCGTCGGTACGAGCCCCAACTCGTCCAGGATCATCGGCCTCAGGTCGAAGACCAACCGGCGGGCGTCCTGCAGGGACTGGTTGATCTGCAGGCGCAGGCCCTGGAGCTCGGAGCGGGCCTCGGCCGGGTCGCGGTCGAAGAGGCGCTCGCAGATCTCGGCCCGCAACATCAAGTTCGTCATCGTCTGGGTCGGGCCGTCGTGGATCTGGCGGGAGACGCGCAGTCGCTCGTCCTCCTGGGCCTCGATGATGGTGAGGCCGCTGGTCTGGGAGATAAGTTCGGTCCCGCGATTGCTCCCGAGTTGGCCCGTGTAGCGCCCGGCGGGCACCATCTCGGACCCCTCGACCGGCTGGACCGCGAGGAGGTCGAGGAGGATGCGGAGCTTCTCCTGGTACTCCTTGATGTGCTGGTGCCGGCTTTGGAGCTGCTCGGACTGGGAGCGCATCATGAAGAGGCGGAGCTGCACCTCGTGAGACGCGGTGTAGAGGTCCCGGATGTCCTGCCGGCCGTAGTTGTCGAGGTGCATCTCCATGTCGCGGACTCGGTTGGAGAGTTGCAGTTCCTTGGTCGACAGCTTCTCGACCTCTTGGTTCGTCTTATGGAGCAGTAGGTTGATCTCTTGCAGGCTCTGCTGGGATTGCTCTAATTCGCCGCTGCACTCGGCTTCCAAGGCGAGGATTCGCTCGGAGAACTCTTTCGTCTGCGGTGGAGGCAGGACCATGCGGCGAACACCTCTCGCACTGAAGGCGGGCCGGGTGCCGTGGTGGCACGCCCGGCGAGAGACCGGCTCCCGGGCGCGGTCCCATCCCCCCTAGCCTATGGTGGCGGCGCTCGCCGGGCAACGTGACAAACGTCCTGATGCGGCCCGGCCGGCGCCGGGCCCCTCGGGGCGGAGACGCGCCGGAGGACATCCCGCAGGACCGGCCGGGCCGGGTTGACAGGCGTCGGCGGCGACCCCTACCATGGTCTCGTCGGTGTCGATTGGCGGGTGGTGAAATGGTATCACAAGGGTCTTTGGAACCTTT
>JBBJOE010000206.1:0-5531 GCA_037721765.1 Thermomicrobiales bacterium | reverse complement strand
CGCCGATGGCGAGGCCACCGAGGCCCCCGCAGCGACCGATCCGCCGGCAGCCACCGAGGAGCCGACGGAAGAGCCGGCCACCGAGGAGCCGACCGAGGAGACCGAGGACGACGTGGACGTTCCTGAGGCGACCGAGACGCCGTAACCCGTTCGGTCGCCATTGACCGGAATCCGAACCGACGGCGAACCCCGTGCCTCCCGGCACGGGGTTCGCCGCGTTCCCGTCGTCTCCACCCGCTGGGCTCACCCGATCGGGATCGCCAGTCCACTCCATAACGTCGCGGCCGAGGCGCACCGCTTCACGGCCGTCGGGATTATGCCGGTCGTCTCCCCCGTCCGGTCAGGCCGGACGCCACGCCGCGGCGCCGATCACCTCGGCCGTGTCCGCCCTGTGCGCCGTCACCAGGTGGTCCCGGAACCAACCGAGGACACGGCCCAGGTAATCGGCCCGGTGCGCGGGCGGGCCGTTCCGCAGCATCATGTGGCTGCCGCCGGGGTAGCGAGCAAACTCGACCCCGCACCCCGCCTTCGCCAGGGCCACGAACATCTGCTCCCCCTGCCCGATCGGACAGCGGTCGTCCGCCTCGCCGTGGACGATCAGGGTCGGCGTCGTCGTCCGGTGGGCGAAGTTGCTCGGCGAGTGAGCCGCGTACCATTCCGAGATAACGTGGGCCTGCCCCCCAAACTGCAATTCTCCGAAGACGTGACCGATGTCGCTGGTGCCGTAGAACGATTCCAGGTCGAAGCACGGCGCCCCGCAGACCGCCGCCGCGAACCGGTCGCTCTGGCCGATCGCCCAGGCCGTCATGTAGCCGCCGTAGCTATAGCCATAGATGCCGGTCCGGGCCGCGTCGGCGTAGGGCCGGGCCAATACCTCGTCGAGCACCGCCATCAAGTCGAGGTAGTCTTCCCCGCCCCAGTCCGTGATCACCGCCTGGGTGAAAGTGCGTCCGTAGGAGCCCGACCCGCGCGGATTGGCATAGACGACCAGGAATCCGTTGCTGGCCAAGACCTGCTGCGTGCCGTTGAAGGCATATCCATAGAAGCCGTTCGGGCCACCGTGGATGTCGAGGATCACCGGGTAGCACCGGGTCGGGTCAAAATCCGGTGGGAACAGCAGCCAGGCCTCCGTCACCGACCCGCCGCGCTCGACGTCGATCCGTTCCCAGGCGGCGGGAGGCGCCTCCGCCAGCAGGTTGGCCCCGTACGAGGTCACGATCCGCTCCGTCCCAGTCTCCCGGTCGAAGACGGCGATCTCCCCGGTCAGGTCCAACCCGGACGCCCCTTGCACCACCCACCGCCGGGCGGAGTCCACGCTCAGGCCGGTCCGCGTCGCCCCGGTGTCGTGGACCAGGGTCGTCTCCCCGGTCTCGGCATCGGTCTCGTAGAGCCCACTCGATCCGGCCCGGGTCGCGTTGACCAGCACCCGCCGGTCGTCGAGCCAGACCGGCTGGGACGGCGGCACCACGGTCGGGTATCCCGCGTCCGGCAGCACGGGCAGGTCGTCGGTCAGGCGCCGGGTCTCGCCCGATGCCATGTCGTGGGTGAACCAGTCGGTCTGCCATGTCTGGGCCACGTCCCCGGCGAAGAGGATGCGGTCCCCACCGGGGAACCAGGCCCAGACCCCGACCGCGCCCGTCTCCGGTCCGACCAAGGTCTCCACCCCGGTGGCGAGGGAGATCAGGGCGAGTTGGCTGTGCATGCCGTTGTGGGTCGTCTGCTTGGCGGCGATCGTCGTGCCATCGGGCGACCATTGCGGATCGACATGGTCGAAAGCGTCGTGAGTCAGCACCCGTGTCGTCCCGGAGGCCACGTCGACGACGTGGACCTGGAGGCGAGTCTCCCCGAGATAGCCCCGGTTGTCCTGCTTGTAGTCGTAGCGCCGCGTGACCCGGACCGGCGGCGGGGCGTCCTCGGGCCGCTTCTCACCGGTCGGGTTCTCCGGGTCAACGGGGGCAACGTAGGCCAGCGACGCCCCGTTCGGGGACCACTCCAGCCCCCCGACCGGCTCCGACGTGGTCAGGAGCACCCGCGACTCTCCGCCCCCGACCGGCAGCACGCGGAGCCGGCGCGAGGTCCCGTCATCCTGGACGAAGGCGATCTGGCGTCCGTCCGGCGACCACCGGCCGCTGCCAGCCCGGGTCCCCGGTACGGACCGCGTCAGCGGCGCCCCGCCGGAACCGTCGATCCCCACCCGCCACAGGTCGGCCGTCACCTTGCCCGTCTCGCGGTCGGTCGTGGTCACGGTATAGAGGATGGTCGATCCGTCCGGGGAGACGCGGGGATCCCCCGCGGGCGTCATCCCGTAGACGATGTCCTCCGGGGTCAGCGGGCGTGTCATCGGGTCGATCTCCTCCGTGGTTGACGCGGGTCCGACGACGCCGAGACCGTCTGAGCGTCGTTCCGGACGGGTAAGGTCACGTATGGCACCGGGAATCAGCGGCCCAGCACCTCGGGGTTGACGATCGAGGGGGCGGGCTCGCCCCGCAACACCGAGATCAGATTGCGGGCCGCCATCTCGGCCATCCTGTCCCGCGTCGCAACCGTCGCCGAGGCGATGTGGGGGACGACCAGCGCGTTCGGCAGTCGGAGGAGAGGGTGATCGGCGGGGATCGGCTCCGGGTCCGTGACGTCCAGCGCCGCCCCGGCGATCTCTCCAGACGCCAAGGCGGTGACCAGGGCACCGGTGTCGACGACCGGTCCCCGGGCGGCGTTGATCAGGATCGCCGTCGGTTTCATGGCCGCGAAGGCCTCGGCCCCGATCATCCCGGTCGTCTCCGGGGTCAGGGCGACGTGAAGCGAGACGAAGTCGCTCCGTCGCAGCAGTTCGTCCAGCGGGACGTAGGTGATCCCGAATTCGGCCGCCGCGGCCGGGTCCTCGTAGGCGTCGGTCGCCAGCAGTTCCATCCCGAAGCCCCGCGCCCGCTTGGCGACCTCCTTGCCGATCCGGCCGAAGCCGACGATGCCCAGCGTCGCGCCGTGGACATCCCGCCCCAGCAACAGCCTGGGCCCCCACGTCTCCCACTTCCCCGCCCGGACGTAGTCGGCCCCCTCGGTGATCCGGCGGGCCGCCGCCATCAGCAGGGCGAAAGCGAAGTCGGCCGTGGTTTCCGTCAAGGTGTCTGGCGTGTTTCCCACCGCGACCCCCCGCGCCGTGGCCGCTTCGACATCGATGTTGTCGTAGCCGACCGCGAAGTTGCTGACCACCTTCAGTTGCGGCTCGCGATCCAGCACGGTCCCGTCGATCGCGTCCGTCAGCAAGGTGAGGGCACCGTCCCGGCCCCGCAACAGGCCGGCCAATTGGTCCGGCGAGGGGGGCAACGGGTCAGGCCAGACCTCGACATCCGAGAACGCGTCACGTACGAGCCTGAGCCCGGCCTCCGGGATCTCCCGCGTCACGACGACCGATGGCATCTTCGTCTCCCTTCCACCACCACGACGGAACGGCGAGCGGGTCGCGATGTCCTGCCCACTCGCTGCCATGTCAACGCGTCCACATGTCTACGATGTCAGACGGCGGCCTCAGACCGCCGGGCCGCCCATCCGCTCGGCCTCCCGGGCGGATGGCACCGCACCCTTGGCCGCCTCGTCCTTGACGTAGGTCGGGCGCAACTCGACCGGGTGGGCACCCTTCTGCCGCACTCGCAGGTTGAAGAATTCGACCATCACCGAGAAGCCCATCGCGAAGTAGATATAGCCCTTCGAGATGTGCTGGCCCCAGCCCTCGGCGACCAACGACATGCCGATCAACAGGAGGAAGCTCAGGGCCAACACCTTGACGGTGGGGTGCCCGTTGACGAAGTTGCTGATCGCGCCCGCCGAGACCAGCATCACCCCGACCGCGATCATCACCGCCGCGATCATCACCCCGATGTCGTCGGCCACCCCAACCGCGGTGATCACCGAGTCCAGCGAGAAGACGATGTCCAGGAGCAGGATCTGGACGATGGTCCCGGCGAACTTCGCCGTTGCGGCCCCGGCGCTGCCGTGCGCCTCGGTCCCCTCCAACTTCTCATGGAGTTCGAAGGTTGCCTTCCCGAGCAAGAAGAGTCCACCGACGATCAGGATGATGTCGCGACCCGAGATCTCCTGATCGATGATTTCAAAGAGGGGGGCGGTCAAGCCAATGACCCAGCTCAACGATAGCAACAGCAGGATCCGGGTGATCATCGCGAGGGCGAGGCCAACGTTCCGCGCCCGCTCTTGCTGCTCCTTGGGCAGTTTACCCGCCAGGATCGAGATGAAGATGATGTTGTCGATCCCCAGCACGATCTCCAACGCCGTCAGCGTGAAGAGCGCGATCCAGATCTCCGGACTCGTCAACCATTCCATCGTGGCCCTATCCCTCGCCTTCCTATGTCACGCGCGTCGCGGCACCGGGCATGTCATCGGGAGAGATCCCGACCAGCCCGGCGCCCATCCGTGGTCCCGATCATACCGCGTGAATCGAGCCACGGGTCGCCGGTGCTATCGGTCAGCCCCTGGTGACCGGTCAGGAGCATGCCCGCGTGGCCATCCGGCCGCGGCTCCCTTCCGGAATCCCGAGCGCGATGGTAAACTTTCGGTATCAGGAACGAGACTCATTCGCAACGGGCGACCCCGACGGGAGCGTGGCGGCACGATGGCGGAAACCGGATACCGGACCACGACGCGGAGGACATTGATCCTGGATGCCGTCCGGGCGGCCGATCACCACCTCACGGCCGGCGAGATCTTCGAGCGCGTCCGCCGTCAGGACCCGCGGATCGCCTACGGCACCGTCTACCGCTCCCTCCACGTCCTGGCCGAGCACGGCCTGGTCCAGGAACTGACCTTCGCCGACCAGGCCAGTCGCTTCGACAAGCGAGTTGACCGCCACGACCACGTCCACTGCCTGGGCTGCGGCGCCCTCGTCGATGTCGATGTCCCCGTCGCGCTGATGGCGCACCACGTTGCCGCCGAGCAGACCGGCTACGCCATCCTCTCCCACCAGACGACCTTCACCGGTCGCTGCCCGGCGTGCCAGGTCGCCGCGAGTTCTCCCACGTCCTGACGGGGTCTGCGGCGTCTCGCCCGGCCGCACGACTCGACCGTCCGGCGACCGCTCGGTTTCCGACCGATCCCGAGACACCGAGAGGACCGGGTGGCTGGCCGCCACCCGGTCCTCTTTCTGTCCTCTTACGGCGAAACGGGGCAGGACCCGCCCCCGACATTGCCGCTCCCGGCGGCGATACCGTGCGAGGCAACGTGCCCCGGGCGACTCACCACCGCCCGGGAAAGGACGCGGGACCGGGCCGCGCCACGGTGGCACGGCCCGGTTCGGGGAATGCTCGCCTACGGGAGCGAGGTGGCGTCCAACGGATCGTACCCGGCACTCACCTCGTACCCGTCAGATGAGCCGTCGCCATCGGTGTCCGCCTTCAGCGGGTCCGTCCCATGGATATTGAACTCTTCGCCGTCGGTCAGGCCGCCAGCGTCGCCGTCGGTACCGGCGTGTTCGTCGGCACCGGCGTGTTCGTCGCCGTCGGCACCACCGTCTCGGTCGCCGTCGG
>JBBJOE010000205.1:0-5549 GCA_037721765.1 Thermomicrobiales bacterium | reverse complement strand
GCGGATGCCGCCGGGAGAGGGAGGTAACGCGGCCAACGGCCGGGACTCTACCATCGGCGGCTCGTTCACACCCACACTGGTGACCCCCATCATGAGGGGTAGGGCGTGGGTCGTGGTGTCGTAGGGCGTCGAAGCCTTGTCGCCCCACGGGTAGGATTGGTCGGTCAGAAGAGTGCGGGCAAATGCGCCGAAGGGCTGCGCCGTCGGGACGGTGAAGGACCCGGGCGCGACCGGCCCGCTCGGCCCGATCGTCTCGGCGACCTCGACCCCGCCGGCGAGCAGCAGTCCGATCAGGTCTCGGGCGACTGCCGGGTCGGGCTGGTCGGCGAGTGGGGGCAGGATGAAGGCCGCCACGTCGCGGGACCGGAGGGCATCGGCCTGGACGATCGCGAAGTTGCGCACCCAGCGATCCCGGCTGGACGCCGCGTGGCGCAAGGTCGTATCGACCGCGATCCGGTTATGGCGGACGATATCGCCGATTCCCCACTCGCCGCCAGGCCAGGGGCGCGGATGGCGGACAGCGGCCCGATGGGGGTCGAATCCGTGCAGGGGCACGAGTTGGTCGGGAGCGATGCTCATCGGGGATGCGAGCCGAGCGCTGGCGGCCTCGGACAGAATCCGGACCCCACCATGGTAGTGCTGGTAGGCACGCGATGCCGAGAAGGCGTCGAAGACCGTCGACGTCGCGATGCCAACGAGGCCGCGGCCGGTCAACTCGGCGGCGATCATGGTCCCGAGTTCGGTCGCTTGGGCTTGGAGGAGGGGATGGACGAAGGGGTCGTAGGGGTCGATGAACGGCGGGACCACGTACCGGGGTCCGAACGAGGACATCTGGTGCAGGTCGTGGACGACATGTGGATACCAGCGCCGGTGGACGTGGTCGATCACCGCCCGGGTCTCGGGGAGGTTCCGCATGAACCAATCCCGATTGTTGTCGTGCCCGGCGACGGGGTGATACAGGCCGGGCGGGATCGTCCCCTCACGCTCGGTGCCGACCGACTCCGCGTGCCAATCGACGACACGTTCCCACCCGTCTGGGTTCAAACTCGGGATCAGGAGGAGGACGACCCGGTCCAGGATCTCGAGCGTCTGTGCGGAGTCGTCGGTGGCGAGGTGATGCACCAAGTCCGGTGTCATCAGCGTGCCGCCGACTTCGGTCGGGTGAATCGAGCAGGTCACGCAGCAGATCGTCCGTCCCCGCGCCAGCAGGTCGGCTCGCTCGCGCATCGAAAGCGCCGGGCGCTGGTCGGCCAGGCGACGTTGGATGCGGCGCAACTCGTTCTGGTTCGCGAGGTTCGCTGGCGAGGAGATCGTCAGCAGGACGAGCGGTTCGCCGCCCCAGCCGCGTCCGATCTCGGTGATCTGGACACGGTCTGACCGTTCGGCCACGCCGGCGAAATAGGTCAAGAGCGCCGACCACCGGGGGAGGAACCCGTCCGTGCCCGGACGCGTCCCCAAGGCAACGTGGGGAGCGGAGATGCCGCCGCCGTCCCGGCGGGGGGATGTGTTGTTCGAAGCCGCGTCCACGGTCTGGCCGGTCGAATCAGGTGGGGCGGTCAGGTGCGTCTTCCTCCGGGCGCTGGGGCGGCGATTGGCCCAGTCCAAGATGCGACGAGGAGGATTCTCCGGCCGAGATGGTGCCTGGGTCCTCCGAACGGGCGTCGGTATCGCCGGGGGTCTCCCGCGTCGGTTCGGACGACGGTTCGCCGCTGACCAGGACGGCTAGCGGGGCGAAGGTCCGTTCCGGCGATCGTTGGAGGGACGCCTCGGCGTAGCTCGTCTCGGCGACGATGCCGAGGTTCTGTCCCGGGAAACGGTACTCCGTTTGCCTCGTCACCGAGCTGCCCCCGTTCTCTCCATCCGTCATGGTAATGGTCTGGTCGAGGTGCTCGCCAGTCCCCCCGTGCAGCGGAAGACCACCTCTCCGGCCTCCCGCCGGCGTGTCAGCCGGCAAGTGAGATCGATGGTGCGATCGGCCTCGGCCTTGATCAGATCGATCGTCTCGCGTTGTCCGCCGTCGTTCGGAGACGACGCGGCGACGCCGAAGAACGTCACGTCCCACCTCGGCCATCGCCCGATGTCGTTCACCCATAACCAGACCCGGTCGCCGGGCGCCGGGATGTCCGCGCTGACGTGAGCCCGTGTCATCGACCAGGCTCCTCAAGATCAACGTGTCATCCGGCCCACCGGGCACGGCGGTCCCGGACGTCGATCAGCGCCGGTGGCCGCAGGGCCCATGCCAAGGGACGACGAATATCGATGGCCGGGCATCGGGTCGCGGGGGGAGCGGCGTCTGGTGTTCGCCGTTTGAGGAGCGCGACTTTCGACGCCATCCTGGGACGGGTCCTCCGTGGGTTGATCCCGGGTCCCGTACAATGGGCACTCTCGTACGTGGGGAAGGGGCGGCTTCCCGGGGTCGTGGGGAACTCACCCGGGAGCCGGTTTGAGGTCGGGAGGGAGACGCGGGATGGGGACGGTAAGTTTGAATCTGGACCGTCGCGAGGTGGCGGCGTTGGTCCGGGCGCTGTCCGCTCACCTGGAGCGGTGTCCGTGTTCCGGGGCGGTCGAAGGGGCACGTTGTGTGGAATGTCAACTCCTCGCCCCTATCCTGGCCGATGCCGATCGCCTCGATCGTCGTCCCCGATGCCCGGCGAGGCTCGCCATCGCGTCCCCGGATCGCGCGTTGACCGGCCCGCCAGGAGAGATCGTGCCCCTGTGTCCTACCGTTCGAACCGTGAGTGATGGGTCCGGATGGGACGTGCTCGGACGACCCTGAGCGCCGGGAAACGATTCGCGCGCCGACCGGTTGGTCGATACGGGGAAGACATCCATGGCGGGACGGTTACCTCTTGCCCGGCTCGCGCTCGCAGAACGAGGCGATGCCAATCCTAGCCCGTCCACGAGCCGGACGATCCCCTCCGCGCGCCGCTCGATCTCGACGAGTGATCAGCCACCCCCGGTGCCCCGGTGTCGCACCGTCGCCTGATAGATACCGAGCAGTTTTTGTGAGTCCGGACCGTGATGCCCTTTGGACCGACGTCCATCGCGAGGAGTCTCGAGACAGACGAGGGGGATCGCCGTGGCCGATCATGCCGGGGACCGGGACTCAGGGGGTGGGATCGGGGCGTCCTCGGTGATCTGCTCTCGTTCGAACCTGCTATCGAACTCTGGCAACCGGCCGAGGGGCTGAGTTGAGGCGACGGCAGTCAGATTCACCCGGGGCAGGGCGGCCGGGCCGATGTGGCCGTAGCGAACCAGGCGGGCCGAGCATCCAGCTCGTGATCGGTTGGGTTGGCTGGCCATCCAGCGCCAGTGAGGCGACGCCTCGGAAACGGGTGTCCCGCGACTACAATCCCGTGGCGCGCTCGCCGCTCTCATCGGTGGTGATGTCGCCAACGAGCGAGTGTTCATAGTCCGTGAGGACGAGGTCGCTCTCGGGCACGCTGGGGTTGCTCGCGTATATCCCGTGTCGCTGGGCGGACGATGGCAGGCGAATCGGCGTCGGATGCGGCAGCGTAGCCGTGGGCGCGCCACGCCCACGGGTCTGGGCCCAGGGTTGCGATCCACCTGCTATACAGACGTGTCAAGAAACCCCCGGGCTGGCCGGGTTGACGATGTCGATGTGCACCGGCCCCATGCGATGATCGATCCGCGCACCCGGTTCCGGGCACGAAACGACGGGAACCCATGAAACTGCTCCGGTTGATCGGCAAGAGCCTATCCGATGTGTTCGAACATCTCTTGACCTTCATCGTCGCCTCGGTCCTGTGGTGGCTCTGCGTGTTGTCCGTCGTATTGGCGCCCCCGGCGACGGTGGCCTTGTTCGCCTTCACCGATCCGCGTCGCTCGATCGACCGGCCCGAATTCGCCGAGGTGCGAGCCGGACTGCGGCGGCAGGCACTGGCTTCCTGGAAGCTCTCCCTGGCGACGATCCCCTTCGTGGCCCTGCTGGTCTGGAACCTGGGCTTCTACGGCGGTACGGACAACACGTTCGCCCTGCTGGCACCCCTCTGGTTTGTTCTGTTGCTGGCCGGGGTGGCGATCACCCTGTGTGCCAATGCCGTGATGGGCCTTACCGGCGCCCCCATCGGGTCGTCGCTGCGCCAGGCGGCCTTCGTGGCGCTGGGCGCTCCCTTTGCCACGGTGATCGTACTGGTCGTGATCCTCGTCTACGTCCTGGCGGGCATCGCGACCGTCGTGCCGTTGGTCCTGATCGTACCGCCCCTGGTCACGTCTCTGGTCAACCGGCTGGTGCTGCGGCAGTTGCGCATCCCCGTCCTCGATCCGCTCACCCCGACCGAGGAACGCCTGCACGAGGAACAGCGGCGGCGAGCGAGCAAGGGGCACTGAGCGACGCGAGTTTCGATCGGGGAACGCGACGGCCCTCATCCTGGCTGGACGGGTCCCGGGAGGAGGGAACAGCGAGCAGGATCAGCCCTTGACGCCGCTGCTAATGACGCCCTCGACGCCGGTCAGACAAGCGATCAGGGTGAAACCATCGCCCCCTGACCCATCAGTACGGCCGGCATCTCGGCGATGCCCTGCGGCTTTCGCGGGGCGATCTCGGCCATGAAGCCGATCAGCCACTGACCCTCGAAGACGATGGGGACCAGTCCCTTGGCGAAGGCGTTGCCGAGCCATTGGGTGGCGACAACGGTGAAGGGGTTTTCAGTCCGTCGGTGTAGACACCGTGGTGGACGTCCAGGGCCGCCAGGGCCTCTGGGCCGTCAATCATGATCGAGGACCCGTCCTCGCTGATGACCGAGCCGCCGCCCCGGTACAGGAAGGCGTTGTAGCGGTCGAAGTTCGGGCCGACGATGATCGGGGGCTGGACGGGCTGGTCGCGCGGCTAGGTCGCGACCGTCCGCGGCTCATCCGAGGAGGTCGGCACGGCGAGACCGTCGGAGGCGGCCGGGTCAGCGACCGGGCTACCGGCCTCCGAGGAGCCGCCGATTCCCGTGCTGGTGTGAGTGGGGACCACGAATAGGGTCGGGTCGTTGATCATGCCCACGGTGGAGAAGTCCGTCGGCACGCCGTAGGTTTCCTCGCCCTGCTGGAACGCGGCGATGAGACCCGGATAAGACGGGTCGTTCGTGACATCCGCGCTGGCCATCCGCTCGTCGGGCCGGGCCCGGAGACCACCCTGGAAGAAGTCGTAGGAGGTAAACCTGATGACGGCCAAGACATCGACGGTGGTCCCCGTGGCGAGACCCGTCAGGTCTCGGTGATGTACGCATGGGTGACGGGCTCGTAGCTGATCTGGGACTCCGGGGGATCGCGCCATGAACATATCGAGCAACGCCGTCATACCGTTCTGCCCGGCAGGGGACGACGGGGTGAACGCGACCCGCACGTCCGTTAGTCCTCGGCCCGCGTGCCCGCCAGCGACAGCAGAACGGAGTTCATCACCAACAGGGCGACGCTGATCCATCGGGAGGGATGACCGGTGGGGCGACGATTGACCATCGACGATGCGGTTCCTCCTTTCCGGGTTACTGTTCTCTGCCGGGACATCGTCGCCCGGAGAGAGCGTCGCCACCACCGATGAT
>JBBJOE010000204.1:0-5566 GCA_037721765.1 Thermomicrobiales bacterium | reverse complement strand
CTACCGACTCGTCACCCGGCAAATCAGGACTATCGGGCGGCGTCCCGCCGGGACCTCGCTCCCTATACTCGGGAGGAGGAACGCACGCTGCCGGTCGCGCGCCGTCATTTGGTGCGCCCGCTGTCGGGAGGGAAACTGGATGTATTGTCGAGACTGTGGGTCCACCATCGGTGCGTCCGACGCGACGTGCCGCAACTGTGGACGGGTGATGACCCCCGAACCAGCCGAGGTCACCTGCCCGCGATGCCAGGGTGTCATCGGCGCGGGCGCCGATTTCTGCACCCATTGTGGGACCAGGATCGAGGCCGCCTCCCCGTCAACGACCGCCGAGCCCCCCCGGGTGACGGCTGGGCCTGGCCCGGCGCCTTCCCATGCCCGGACGGCCCGCGTCGACCCCACCGCGACGGACACCTCCCGCGTGCCGGCGAACGGCGCCGTCCGCATTGGTGGGAACGGCACCGCGCCGCGCCCATGGGCTCCCTCCGCCACATCTGCACCGGCTCCCGCGCCGACCCACCGCCGGTCAGGCGCGGATCGCCCGGTGGAGGAAACGTTCCCGCCCGAGGCTTCCGCCCCGCACTTCCCCGACCCAGGCGCCCAGGTTTTCCCGCCGGCCGCGCCGACCGGCCGGGCCACGTCGCCGGCCCTGCCTGGTCAAGACGACGCGGCGGGTAGGCCGCCCACCCAGCCACCGGCCGCACCTGGCCAGGGACCCGACCGGGCGCCCAGGCGTTCGGCCGGGTTGCGGCCATCCGCGGAGACCGCCGCCAGCCGCCGGGCCCACGCCGAGCAGGTCGACACCACGTCGTTCATCTCCGAGAGCGACCTCCCAGCCTGGCTCCGTCAGGTCGTCGAGACCGAGGAGGCCGAGTCCCGGGCCGCCAAGCAGGCCACGGTCGAAACGGAGGCCCGCAACCGGGCCAAGGCCGCCGAGGAAGCCCGCGCCACCATGGCCCGCGCCGCCGCCGCCGCCCGCCAGGAACGCGACCGGGCCGCCCGGATCGAGCGCGAGCGGGCGGCCGGGGAAGCGGCCGCTTCTCGTGCCGTCGTCCCTCCCCCCAGCCTGCCCCCTCCAGAGGCGGGGGTGGCATTTGACACCACCAAGCGCTGGTCGGCCGACCGGACCGTCGAAGCCCCCGCGGACGACTTCTCCCTGCCCTATGCCACCACGCCCGCCGCGGACGGCGGGACGGGGAAACGGTCTCGTTCGTCCTCCCCGATGGCCGGCACCGGACCGAAGGTGCTGATGGTCGTCTCGGTGGTCCTGATCGTCGCCGCCCTGCTCCTACTCCTCGCCCCCGGCCTCTTCAGCTAGCCCGGTCCATTCGTCGCCGCCGGCACCCAGAATCGCCGGACAGCCGGTACGCCGATACGACTACCACGATTCGTCCGAACGTCAGGTTGCCCGTGGCGCACGTCACGGGGAGGATGCGGGAATGGTCGCGACACGAGCCAACACGAGTTCCAGCGCGGCCAGCGGGGCCCAGGAGATCGCACCCGAGTCGTTGCTGGTGGCAGACTTCGGCCGGGGTACGAGCCGCGCCTTCCTGCTGGAACAGGTGGCCGGCGCGATCCGGCTCGTCGCCCGGGCCGAGGGACCGACCACGTTCGACCTGCCCTTCGATGACGTCTCGGTCGGCTGGCTCCAGACACTGCGCCAGATCGAGTGGGACGCCGGGCGCGTCCTGATCGAGCGTGACAACGTCCTGACCCCCCAGCGCCAGCGCGGCGACGGCGTCGACGCGATGCTTGCCTGCTCCTCGTTGGGCGAGCCGATCCGCATCGCGGTGATCGACACCGGGCCCTCGCCGATGCTGGCGCCCGCCATCACCGCGCTGCGCAAGACCCACGTCTCGATCCTCCAGGCCTCCGTCCCCGCCACCAAGAAGGACACCACCTGGGTCCCGACCTGGGCGGAGGCCATCCGCGCCTACCACCCGGACACCGTGGTCCTCCTGCTGGATGGCGAGCAGACGTTCGCCGTCCCCAGGGCCATCCAGTTGCTCAAGGGCATCAGCGGCAGCATCAGCCCCCGGCGGGGCGTGATCTTCGGCGAGGCCACCGTGCTCGGCCAGACCCTGACGCTGTTCGGCTCCCGCTCCAAGGTCCGCTCCATAACGCCGTCCGGCAAGACGGGTGAGGCGTTCGGGGCCGAACTCGAGGCCGAGGCCCGAGGAGACTGGGCCGAACGCATCGACCGGACCGACCTGCGGGCCGCCCTGCGCGAGGTCACGGGCACCGTCCCGACCCGCGCCCACGCGGTCGACCTGGTGACCCGGTACATCGCCCGCGTCTCCGGCCAGTCCGTCCTCACATTCGGCATCGACGACGGCTCCCACGCCCATTGGGCCTCCGGCCAAGAAGCCGCCCAGACCGCCTTCCCGCGCCTCGACATCAACGCCGGCATCGTCAACCTGACCGCCCGGGAAGTCGCCGACGCCGTCAACTGGCTGCCCTTCGACATCGAGACCGACGACCTCATGACCTGGGTCCTGAACCGGGCGATCCGGCCATGGGCCGCCCCAGAGGCCGAGGCCGACATCCGGATCGAGCAGGCGCTGCTCCGGCAGGTCATTCGCCGCGTCGCGGCCGACCTGGACCGCACCCGCCCGGGCGCCCTCGAATCCGCCGACCTCCTGATCGCCGGGGCCGGGATCGACCGCTGGCACGACGCGGCCATTGCCGCCCTCTGCCTGCTCGACGGGCTCTACCACGTCCCGGCCAGCGGCATCGTCGGCCTGGCCATCGACAGCGACGGGCTCCTACCGGTCGTCGGCACCCTGGGCATGACCTACCCGGCCGTCGCTTCCGACATCTTTCAGCACGATACCTTGCAGCATCTCGGCAGCGCGATCGTCCTGACGAGCCTGCCCAAGCCCGGCGAACCTGCCTGCCGGGTCGAACTCCAGGTCCACGGTGGGCAGAAGCGGGAGGTGACGGTCAAGGCTGGCTCTCTCGTCACCCTGCCGCTGGCCTCGGTGGAACGGGCCACGATCGTGGTCCGCCCGGAGAAGAAGGTCTCGATCGGCGCCAGCGCCGCCGGCAAGCCCGTCACCTTCGGCGGGGAACGGCCCATCGCCGGTGGAGCGGCCGGCATCATCATCGACGCCCGCGGCCGCCAGCCGCTCCCGAGCCCCGCCGTCCCCAGGACGGGCCTGGTCCGGCAGTGGATCGAGGCGGTCAGAGGCGCGGCCGGCACCACCGGAGCGGAGCGGACCGAGCGGGCATGACTCGGAGCGACCCGACCGGCCGGCGCGGACCGGACGGAACCGACCAGACAGGCGTAGCGCGGCACCGGCCACCGGGCCGTGACCGGAGAGGATCGACGGATGAGCTTGAACTTTCCCCACACCCAGGCGGTCTACGCGCGTGACCAGGAACTCCGCGTCCGGCGCCTGTTCCCGCTCGACACCGATGTCAAGGTCCGCGAGGGCAAGCGCGTCTTCTCGGACACCCTCCTCGCCCAGGTCGAGCCGCGGACCGTCGCGGTCCGCGTGGACATCCCCGCCGCGCTTGGCCTGCCCCCGGCCGAGACGGCGAAGCACCTCACCCTCCCCCTGGGCTCCACGGTCACCGCCGGTCAGGTGGTCGCCAAGACCCGTCGCGGCATCCGTACCGCTACCGTGTCCTCCCCCATCGCCGGGACACTGTTGGAGGTGGACGCCGAGACCGGCGAAGTCCTGATCGCGCCGGAGGGCGCCGGACAGTTCACCGCCCTCATCTCCGGCGACGTCATCGAGGTGCTGGGGCGGTCGGAACTGACGATCCGGACCGTCGGGTCCCGCGTCTCCGGCATCGTTGGCATCGGCCAACCGGTCATCGGCCCCCTGCGCGTCCTGACCCCGGCCGCCGATACCGCCCTGTCCTCCCAGTCCCTCCCGGCCGACCTGGCCGGGGCCATCGTGGTGGCCGGCGGCATCGTCACCGCCGCCGCCTACCGGGCCCTCGCCGCCGCCGGAGTCGCCGCCCTCGTGACGGGCAGTATCTCCCCCCGCGAGATCGGCGCCGCCTTCGACTGGGACGACGGGGATCACCTGTCGTCGTGGCGCCCCCTGGCCGGGGATCGCCGCTTCGCCCCTCGCGCCAAGACCCCTTTCGCCGTGATGGCGACCGAGGGCTTCGGTACCCGGGGGATGAGCCCGGAACTCTTCGCCGTCCTCGGTGGGTGGGCTGGCACCACGGTGACCCTCTTCCCCACCACCGGCGTCACCGGGGCCCTGATGCGGCCGGAATTGATCCGCACCGACGATTCCGACATCGACACCGATGCCCTCCCGGACGAGGCTACCCTGACGCCGGGGGCCGTCGTCCGCCTCACCGACCAGGTCCGCCTCGGCCAGCGGGCGACCGTGGTCGATCGCCCCTACCGCCACCGCTTCCCGAACGGCGTCATGACCGACGCGATCGACGTCGACCTCGGCACCGGCGACCGGACCCCGGTCCGCGTCGTCAACGTCGAGGTCCTCCTCGTCGCCCCCCACCGGGACCCCGAGTTCAGCCACGACCCGGCCTGACCGGACCCGGGCCGCCAGCTACTCCCCGATCGTCACCTTGTTGGGGTAGAAGGCGACATGACCGGTGACCCTCGTCGCCCCGGGCTTCGGCTCGGGGTAATACCAGGCAGCATCCCGCACCAGCCCATCGTCCGTCCGAACGTGATAGTAGCTGGCGACGCCCTTCCAGGGACAGGTCGTGTGGGTGTCGCTCTCCTCGAACCGGGTCCGGTCGATGGACGCCGGCGGGAAAGAGTGGTTCCCCTCGACCATCTCGGTCTGATCGCTCTCCGCCAACGTGATGTCGTCCAGGGTCGCTCGCATCGGGTTCTTGCTCCTCGGGGACCGGACCAGTGTCCGACCCGGACATCGCCGGGGTCACCGCGCCCGCGGCTCGGGTCGCACGTCCCCGCCACCACGAGGCCCCGCCGTGGCGTGCGGAACCCACGTCCGTCGCCCGCGCCACTCACGGCTGCAGCCGTCCCAGGTCCCGCGGGAACGCCGTTGCCTCCCGCACATTGGCCAGTCCCAGCAACCGCGTCACCCACCGCTCCAGTCCGATCGCGAAGCCCCCGTGTGGCGGCATGCCATAGCGGAAGGCGTCGAGATAGCCCCGGAACGCGGCCGGGTCCAGGCCCCGGGCGGCGATCGCCGCCTCGTAGTCCGCCAACCGGTGCAGGCGCTGCCCGCCCGTCACCAGTTCCACGCCCCGGAACAGCAGGTCGAAGCCGTTCGACGCCGCCGGGTCGGCCGGATCAGGATGGGTGTAGAAGGGCCGCTTCGCCATCGGGTAACCGGTCACGAAGAGCCAGGCCGACCCATGCTCCCGCTCGGCCCACTCCCCCAGGTACCGCTCGTGGGCCGGGGCGAGGTCCGGCTCGGCGCTCACGTCCTCCCCCAGCCCGGCCGAGACGATCCCCAACGCCTCCCCGAACGACACGCTGGGGATCGTTTCCGGCAACGCCGGGGGCACGACTCCGAGCAGGTCTAGGCTTGCCCCGGCCCGCTCGCTCACCGCCCCGAGCATCCCCGCCAGCACCTCTCGCAGGGTCACCATCACGTCCCGGTATTCA
>JBBJOE010000203.1:0-5569 GCA_037721765.1 Thermomicrobiales bacterium | reverse complement strand
TGTCCTGCCCGTGCTGGCCTTGTTCTTCGCGACCCGCAAGCTGATGGTCCGGGGCCTGATGGGGACGGCCCGTGGGGTGTGACACGCCGTGCCGGCGGCCACGGCCGGACGCGAGGTCCCGGGGGAGATGGGGATGAATACGGTCCGGTTCGAGGCGGTCACCAAACTCTTCGAGGGACAGTCCCGCGCGGCCGTCTCCGACCTCTCGCTCGACGTCGCCGACGGGGAACTGCTCGTCATGCTCGGCCCGTCCGGTTGCGGTAAGACCACCGCCCTGCGGATGCTGGCCGGGCTCGAGGAACCGGACGAGGGCGACATCCTGATCGGGGGCCGGAGCGTGGTCGGGCTGGAGCCGCGCGAGCGCGACATCTCACTGGTCTTCCAGCAATATGCCCTCTACCCTCACCTCTCGGTGGCGGCCAACATCGCCTATCCGCTCAAGGTGCAAAGGATCGGCAAGCGGGAGCGAGACGAGCGCGTCGGCCGGGTCGCGGACATGCTCGGCCTCGGCGCCCTGATGGGCCGGAAACCGGGCCAACTCTCCGGGGGCGAGCAACAGCGGGTGGCCCTCGGCCGGGCGATCGTCCGCCAGCCGCGCGTCTCGCTGATGGACGAGCCCCTCTCGAACCTCGACGCCAAGCTTAGGACCCAGATGCGGACGGAGATCAAGGGCCTGCAGAAGGAACTGGGCGTGACCACCTTCTTCGTCACCCATGACCAGGCCGAGGCGATGACGCTTGCGGACCGGATCGCGATCATGGACCACGGTCACCTGCAGCAGGTCGGCTCGCCGGAGGAGGTCTACGCCCACCCCGCGAACACCTTCGTCGCCGAGTTCATCGGCAGCCCGCCGATGAATCTCCTCCCCGCCACCCGTGACGATCGCGGTATCCGCGCGTTCGGGACCTGGCGGATGCCGGTCACCGTGCCGGCCGGACAGGAGGGGGACCTGATGGTCGGGCTGCGTCCGGAGGACATCCTGCTCGCGCCGGCCGAGACGGATGAAACCATCTTCGCCAAGGTCCACCTCGTCGAACCGCTCGGCAGCGAGGTGATCGTCAACCTCCGGGTCGGCGACCACGTCGTCAGGGTCAGGGTCGCCCCGAATGCCCGCCCACGGATGGGAGAGACGGTCTACCTGACCCCGGTCGCGAGCGGCGTCCGGATCTTCGACCGAACATCGGGCCGCGCGGTCGGCGGCGTCGTCCCGTCCCGCGACTGAGGGAAAACGACCGGAGGCCGGGGAATCACGCCCCGGCCTCCACGTCTCTGTCAATCGCTGACGGAAACAGATCATCAGCCTACGCCGACCGGCTCCGGCCCATGATCGCGTTCTTGATCAGGACCAGTACGGCGGCTGCGACCGCCGCGACCAGGATGCTGATGATCAAGCCGCTGTCGTCACCGATCAGACCGTCGGTGATCAGACCAGCGACGAATGCACCGATCAGTCCCAGCACCAGGTCCCCCCAGATACTGCGGTCTGTCTTGGTGATGACGCCGGCAAGCCAGCCAGCCACGATGCCGACGATGATCCAAGAAATGAAACCCATGTCATGACTCCCCGCTTGTTGCGATCTGCCGCGCCCGGGCTCACCGTCACCGGTGACGAACCCCGGGTCATTGGCTCCCCCTATGCAACCGATGTGCCACGGGCTACCGAACCGCTGACACCAGCGTATCTACTCCATCCCACCAGCGACGACAAGGTCGAACCAACCCCACGGGCCCTAACGGGGGCGGGGACCGCCAAACGTCTGGTCCGGGCGCGTCCCACCCCGCGCCGACCGGACCCGAACGGGAGTGTGGCGATGTGGCCGCCATCCCGGCGCGCGGACGAGGAAGCCCCAGTACCCGCAGCCGAGGGTCAGACCCGCGACCTCGGTCGCAACGATGACCAACCCGACGCGGTCGGAGACTCCAACCAGGAGCAGCAGCGGAACGGTGGACAGGAGCGTAATCCCGACGATGATGAGCATCCTGTCGACGATCAACAATGTCCGGGTCCTGTGACGACGCGCGATGAACGTGGCCCACGGGAGCGGTGTCGGGCCGCGTCGGGCCCTCGTTGAGCATCGCCACGACACGACCGCGTGGACGACCATGGCCAGCGCGCCAAGGCCCGTCCCGACCAGCACGAAATCCACCCCGAGTCCTCACCTTCTGGACGACCCACCGCGGCCCGGCGCCGACCGTGCCATCTTTATTCTAGTGGCCGATCCTCCGACCGTCGTTGCGGTTTCCCGGTACCGGCACCGCGACCGTGTGGTTTTCGACGTCAGGCAGGGTATCCCCCGTCACCGCCTTGTCCGTGGACCCCGACGATGGGACTATCGATCCGTCATCGACATTGGGGAGTTCCGCTTGACACGGGACGACATGGGAAGTAGAGTGTACGTACACTCAGACGGGGATGAGGTGAGGAGGTCGCGGGCGCGGCCGGGGTGCGAGCGGTGTGAGGCGATGGCGGGGAAGCCCCGCACGACGCACCGGTCGATGGCGGGTTCGGTACTGGTCTCCGACGCGGGACGTCGAGGCCGGTTCCGATCCCGCCGCCCGCGATCTCACCATGTCGCCCCCGCCCGGGTCTTCCCGAAACAACCCCAGGGTTGGCTGACACGAAACCCGGCGCCCCGAGCGCCGGGTTTCGTGTGCCCGGCGGGTCTCGACCCGAGCCGTTGGATCCGGCGACGACGCTCGTCGGAACGCGGGACCTTGGCACCCGGCGGTCCCTCGCCCACCGCTGTGCGATCATGGGACCGGTGCGGGGGCACGCGATTGGGTGGTCCGGATCCGGTCCGCACCGCGCACCCCGGGCGGCGCAGAGATGACGAGGAGTCCCATGGCAGACCACTACGAGATCGTGATGACCGCCAACCGCTACCGCGAGTCGCTCGAGCACGAGCGGGCGCTCCTCGACGCCCGGTTCCCGGGGGTCGACGTCACCGTCCGGGGCACGTCGGCCCGGAGCGACGACGACATCGTCCGCGAGGGCGCCACGGCCGACGCGATCATGCTCAGTACGCTGGAACCGGTTTCGGCGACGCTGTTGGACCGCCTCCCCCGCCTCAGGGTCGTCGGTCGCTACGGGGTCGGGCTCGACAACGTCGACCTCGACGCCGCGACCGAACGCGGCGTGGTCGTGACCCACTACCCCGCCTATTGCACGGACGAGGTGGCCGACCATGCCCTGTCGATGATCCTGGCCCTGAACCGGCAGATCGTCGCCCTTGACAAGAGCCTCCGCCGCGGCCAGTGGCTCGTCCACCGCAGCGCGACCCGAACCCTGCTGGCCCAGCCCGTGCCCGCCCTGCGGGAGAGCACGCTCGGCATCATCGGCTTCGGCCGGATCGGCCGGGCCGTCGCCAGCCGGGCCCGGGCCTTTGGTCTCTCGCTGCTGGTCCACGACCCTCACCTCGAGCCAGACGCGGTCCGGGCCGAGGGGGTCGAACCCGTCGGTCTCGAGGACCTGTTCACGCGGTCCGACCTGGTCACCGTCCATTGCCCGCTCACCTCCGACACCCGTGGACTGGTCAATGCGGCGTCGCTGGCCCGGATGAAGCCGACCGCCTACGTCGTCAACACCGCCCGGGGCCCGATCGTCGACCTCCCGGCATTGGTCGAAGCTCTCGAGGCCGGCACGATCGCCGGGGCCGCGCTCGACGTTACCTACCCCGAACCGCTGCCGTCGGACTCCCCCCTCTACAGCCTGCCGAACGTGATCCTGACGCCGCACAGTGCCTACTATTCGGAGCGATCGACCCAGGTCGTCCGCGACGAGACCTTCGCCTCGGTGATGATGGCCCTCATGGGCCGTCGCCCGCCCGTCGTGGCCAATCCCGGCGTGCTGGGTCGCGTCGCGCTCGCGTCGCCATGACCCGTGACGCCGGGTCCGGGTAGCGGTCGTGCTGCGCCGGAGACTCCGCCTCCGATGGGATCGGGAGAACCCCGAGCGAGGACCGACGGTCCGGGCCACCCCCTCTCCCTCCGGCCCGGGCGCGGGCGACGATCCCGACCATGGCTTGATGAGCGCGGCCCGGGCGGGCGACTTGGCCGCCTTCAACGCGCTGGTCGAACGCCACCAGCAGGTGGTCTTCTCCGTCTGTTACCGATTCTTGGGGGACGCGGCCTCGGCGGAGGACGCGGCCCAAGACACCTTCGTCCGGGCCTGGCGATCCTCCCGGGGCTGGAACGGCGGGCTGGTGCGGCCGTGGCTGCTCAAGATCGCCACCAACCGGTGCTACGACCTCCTGCGGTCCCAGACGAGGCGGCCGACCGGCTCGCTCGACGCCGCGCCGGTCGAGGTCGAGCCGCGTTGGAGCAGCCAGGTCGAGACCGAGGATCCCGCGGGCCACGCCACCCGGGCGGACCTCAGCGCCAGGCTGGAGCGATCCCTGGCGACGTTACCGTTCGACCAACGGGCGGCGATCGTGTTGGTCGATATCCAGGGCGTCAGCTACGAGGAGGCGAGCGCGATCACCGGCGCCGCGGTCGGCACGATCAAGTCGCGGATCAGCCGGGGCCGCGCACGCCTGCGCGATGACCTCCGCGAGGACGCCGCCGCGTGGGAACATTTCGCGACCCGTTATCGTCTACCCACCACGGGGGAGACCGGCCACGCGGCGGGGGGACGGGACGGCGAAGGTGACTAGGACCGCCATGGGGCCAGCCGACGACCCACGACGAAGACCACCTCGATTCGGACGCCCCGTACGGGACGACCGTACGGGGCACCTCTCGGACGCCCAGGCTTCGTCGTGGGTCGATGACGCGCTGGACCAGGACGAGCGAGCGCACGTAGAGGCGCACTTGGCATCCTGTCCGGTCTGCCGCCGAGATGTCCAGGACCTGGAACTGACCCGGTCGCTGCTCAGCGACCTGCCCGCGCCGGTGAGCCGTCGGTCCTTCCGGCTCCACCCGGCGGACGCAGGGGTCGCACCCCGGGCGTGGCGTCCGGCACCCGGCTGGGCTGTCCGGCTGGTCCCGGCTCTCCCCGCCCTGCGGGCCGCCACCGCCGGTGTCGCCTTGCTCTTGCTGGCGGTGACCGCCGGGGATGTGCTGACGCGCCCGGACGACATCGTCCAATCTCCACGGGCCGACATCGGGGGTCAAATCGCGGTCGCAACGAGTGCGGACCCCGCCGAGACGGACGCGGCGGTCGCCCTCGCTCCAACGACCATCCCGGAACCACCCACCCCGACGGCCATGTCCATTTTTGCCGCCGCCGAGGTCCCGACGCCGGGCGCTGGCGCGGTGTCAGACGGGGGTGCCGGCGAGGTCGCCGACGAGGCGGATGCCGCGTCCGCGGGGGAATCGGCGGATGGGGCGGGCCCAGAGACCCGGGACGCAGCGTCCGGTCGCGAGGCACAGACCGAGACGATCGGCGCCGATCGGACCTCCGGCGATGACGCCGGTGGAGACCGGGCCGCCGACCGGTCCGACGCCGACGGCGCGTCCGATGCGACCGTCGCGGTGACCGCCACGGACGAGGACCAGGGCGCGGAGACATCCGACGACGCAACGTCCGGCGATGCCGCCCCGCGGGAGAGCGAGGCGAACGCGCCGTCGG
>JBBJOE010000202.1:0-5571 GCA_037721765.1 Thermomicrobiales bacterium | reverse complement strand
ATCGACCCACTCGTCCCCGGTTTCCCAGTACCGGTTGTCGATCTCGATCTCCCGCCCACCGGCACTGATCCGTCGCCGGTCGGCGATGTCCGGGTCGCGGTCGGCGTAGACATAGAGGTCGATGTCGGACGCACCATCGTCACGTCCCGCCGCCAGGGAGCCGCCGAGGACGACCGCCCGCACCCCGCCCAGCGCCGCGTAGTCGGCGGCGAACCGTGCCGCCACGCGGAGAAGGGCGGGGTCGCCGGTCACGGTCAGCCCGTCGCCAATTGGGCATCGAGCCCGATGTCGAGGTTGCCCCGCAGCGCGTTGGATACCGGGCAGGTCGCCTCGCCCTCACGGGCAAGTTCCTCGAACCGAGATTGGTCGAGACCCGGCACGGTCCCCCGGACGGAGAGGTTCGATGAGGTGATCACCAACCCGCCACCCTCTTTGGGCTCTAGGCCGCAGACTGCCGTCACCTCCAACCGCTGGGGCGGACTGCCCGCGGCGGCCAGGGTGGCGGAGAGGTTCATCGCGTAGCAGGTGGCGTGGGCCGCCGCGATCAATTCTTCCGGGCTCGTCTTGCCGCCCGGTTCCTCGGTCCGTGATCCCCAGGTGACCGGCAGGGTGAAGGCCCCGCTGGCGGCCGAGATCATGCCGCTCCCGTCCTCGAGTTGCCCTTCCCACACCGTCGTCGACCGTGATTCGATTCGCTTCATGGCGAAGTGCTCCTTTATCCTTGGTCGCCGGTCATCGCGACCGGGTCGAACCTCCGTCACCGCCCCGGCGCATCCGGGGTCAGGCGTCCGGCGGCGGGTCCATATACACGGTCTTGACCTGCGTGAAGAACTCCCTCGCCGCCTTGCCCTGCTCCCTCGAATAGGAACTGGACCCCTTCATCCCGCCGAACGGCACCTGTGGTTCGGCGCCGGCCGTCTCGCTGTTGACGTGGACGATCCCAGCCTGGATATCCCGCGCGAAACGCAGCGCCCGCCCCAGATCGCGGGTAAACAACGAGGCCGACAGGCCAAAACGCACGTTGTTGGCCACGCTGATGGCCTCGTCCATCCCGTCCACCACGAGCACGCCGAGGACGGGTCCGAACAATTCTTCCTGCCCGAGGCGCGACTCTGGCGCCACGCCCCCGAACAGCGCCGGGCGCACAAAGTGACCGCGTCGCGTCCCATCGTCGTCCGGGCGGCCGCCCCCGGTGAGCAGGATGGCGCCGTCCGTCGCGGCCCGTTCGATCTCGCCCCCGACCCGCTCGGCCGATTCGGCCGAGATCATCGGCCCGATCGCGGTCCCGGCGTCGAGCGGATCCCCGACCTTCAGACTGGCGATCCGGTCGGTGAGCATCCCGGTGAACCGCTGGGCGATCCGGCGATCGACGATCGCCCGGCTCGTCGCCGTGCACTTCTGCCCGGTGCTCATCATCGCCCCGTTCACGACGTGGGTCAGGGCGTGGTCCAGATCGGCGTCGGCCAGCACGATCGCGGGGTTCTTTCCCCCGAGTTCCAATTGCAACTTTGCCCCCGTCTCGGCGGCGACGTGCTTGAGCGACTGGCCGACCTCGTTCGAACCGGTGAAGGTGATCGCCGTCACCCGCGGATCGCGCACCAACGCATCGCCGGTGTCCTTCGCCGAGCCCGTCACCAGGTTGAGGACACCGGGTGGCAGCCCCGCCTCCTGCAGGGCCTCGACCAACCGGACCGCGCACAGCGGGGTAAAGCTCGCGGGCTTGAGGACCACCGTGTTGCCGTACGCCAGGGCCGGGGCCACCTTCCAGGTCGGGATGGCGATCGGGAAGTTCCAGGGCGTGATGACGGCGACCACGCCGAGTGGCTCCCGGACGGTGTAGAGCAGGGTCGTCAGGCTAGCCGATGGGTAGTGCTCGCCGTCGGGCTGCTGGGCGTCGCCGGCGTAGTAGCGGAGGATCTGGGCGGCCCTGGTCGTCTCGCCGATGCCCTCCTTGAGGGTCTTCCCCTCCTCACGGGTCAGTTCGCGTCCGATCTGCTCGACCCGCGACATGATGATGTCGGCGGCCTTGGAGAGGATTGCCGCCCGGGCCAGCGGCGAGGTCGCCCGCCACCCCGCCGCCGCCTCGGCCGCGGCCGAAACCGCCCGCTCGACGTCCTCGGCACCGGAGGCCGCGAAGTGACCGACGAGATCCCCGGTGTCGGCCGGGCTGCGATTCTCGAACGTGCCCCCGGAGGCAGCCGGACGCCACTCTCCACCGATCAGGTTGCCCCATCGCTGGGTGTCCGCGTCCGCGCGCGGCGGGCTACTGGTGCCCATGTTTTCACGCTCCTGTCTGCGCCGGGACGCCGGCGACGTGGCGTCGTCGGCGGGATGCCCAACGATCGATCCGTATCCCCACCGCCCGCAAGGCCCGCACCAGCGAGCGGTCCCGGTCGTCCGGCACCTTCCGGTCGCGGCCGGTATCCTGGCCGGATAACCGGCGGACCCCGGTGCCGGTCTTCACCGGGTCCGGGGTCCGTCGTCGGCGTCACGTGGCGTGGTCGTCGCTCAGGCGACCTGGAGGCTCCGCCCGGCGGCGGTACCCACCGGCAAAAGGGCCGCTTCGAGCACCTCGTCGAGGTGGCCGACCTCGATCAGATTCAGCTCGGAGCGGACGATCTCCGGCAGGTCGGCGATGTCCTTCGCGTTGCGCCGCGGCAAGATGAAGGTGGTGATGCCACCCCGGTGGGCCGCCAGCACCTTTTCCCGCAGGCCACCGATCGGCAGCACCTTGCCCCGCAGGGTGATCTCGCCGGTCATCGCCACGTCCTTCCGGACGGGCCGGCCGGAGAGAGCCGAGATCAGCGCCGTGGCGATCGTGATCCCGGCCGAGGGGCCGTCCTTCGGGATCGCCCCGGCCGGGATGTGGATGTGGATGTTGCGCCGGTCGAAGAACCCCGCTTCCAGCCCGTACGACGACGCCCGGTTGCGGGCGTAGCTGATCGCGGCCCGGGCCGACTCCTGCATGACCTCGCCAAGCTGGCCGGTGAGGACCAGGTCCCCCTTGCCCTCCATCAACATCACCTCGATCGACAGCAGGTCCCCGCCGACGCTGGTGACCGCCGCCCCGGTGGCGACGCCGACCTCGTCCCGCTCCTCGGCTAGACCGAACTCGTAGCGCGGCACGCCGAGGTAGGTGACCAGGTCGACCGCGTCGATCGTCTTGCTCTCCGGCGGGTCGTCCCCGGCGAACTGGCGGGCGGCCTTGCGGGCCAACGCCCCCAGCTCCCGCTCCAGGTTCCGGACCCCCGACTCGCTGGTGTATTCCCGGATCACCGTCCGCAGAGCGGCGTCGGTGACCGTCAACTGCTCGGCCGAGAGACCGTGGGAGTCGAGCGACTTCGGCAGCAGGAAATCGCGGGCGATCGCCAGCTTCTCGATCTCGGTGTAGCCCGAGACCTCGATCACCTCCATCCGGTCCCGCAGCGCGGGGGGGATCGGCTCCAGCATGTTGGCGGTGGTGATGAAGATCACCTTCGACAGGTCGAAGGGCACCTCCAGGTAGTGGTCGGAGAAGGCGTTGTTTTGCTCGGGGTCGAGGACCTCGAGCAGGGCCGAGGCCGGGTCGCCCCGAAAGGCGTCGGTGCCGATCTTGTCGATCTCGTCCAGCACCATGACCGGATTGCGGCTCTTGGCGTCACGCAGCGACTTCACCACCCGTCCCGGCATGGCCCCGACGTAGGTCCGCCGGTGTCCCCGGATCTCGGCCTCGTCGCGCACGCCGCCGAGCGACATCCGGACGTAGTTCCGGCCGATGGCCTCGGCGATCGAGCGGCCGAGACTCGTCTTGCCGACGCCCGGGGGGCCCACGAAGCAGATGATCGGTGCCCGCAGCTTGTCCCCGGCCAACTTGCGGACGGCGATGTACTCGATGATCCGTTCTTTGACCTTCTCCAGGCCGTGGTGGTCGCGGTCCAGGATCGCGGCGGCCTCGTTGAGATCGAGGCGGTCGGCCGTCTGGATCGCCCAGGGCAGTTCGGTCAGCCATTCCAGGTACGACCGGATCACCCCGATCTCGGGCGAGAACGGGTGCTGCTGCTCCAGGCGCTCGACCTGGACCAGGGCCTTCTCCTTGACCAGCTCCGGCATCCCGGCGGCCTCGATCTTCTGGCGCAGTTCGTTCGCCAGGGTCTCCTCGGCGCTGCCGTCGCCGAGTTCCTTCTGGATCGCCCGCATCTGCTCGCGGAGGAAGTACTCCCTCTGCTGCTTGTCCATCCCCGCCTGGGCCTCATGTTGAATCTGGCGGCGCAGGTTGAGGACGTTGAGCCGTTTCTGGACGATCACGCTCAAGCGGCGCAGGCGCTTGACCGGGTCCAACACCTCGAGCAGTTCTTGGCGCTGCTCGGAGGAGAACTCTGGCGAGAAGGCGATCAGGTCGGCGAGCCATCCCGGCTCGTCGACGCCCCGGATCATCGTCAGCACTTCCTCGGGCACGTTCGGGAGCATGCTGATGTAGGTCTCGACCTGTTCGAGGACCGCGCTCATCGCGGCCTCGGCCTCCGTGCCCCCGTCCACCGGGTCGTCCTGGCGGCGGACTCGGGCCGCGACGTAGGGCTGCTCCTGGAGGATCTTCGTCACCACGCCCCGGGCCTGACCCTGCAGGATCACGTGGGCGTGCCCTCCCCCCGGCCGGGCGATCCGCTGCCCGATCTCGGCGATCACCCCGACGGGGGCCAGCTCGTACTCCTCGACCGGTTGGGCCTCGTCCGGAATCCAGTTCGGGTCTTCGGCGTCGGCCAACGCGGCCTCCGCCTCGTCGGCCGCGTCGAGGCTCAATCCGAGGGTCTCGGCGAGCGTCTCCGCGACCGCGTCGGCGACCAACTCGCGGAATTCGCCGTCCCGCGCCGGGTCGGCAATGGTGTCATCCCCGGCGGCCCCAGATGTCGCGGCCGGCGGCACCGGGCGCTCGGTCAAGACCAGCACCAGCCGCGATGGCGTGCGCATCGCGCGGTCGATCACCATCGCTGACTCGTCGTCCTCGATCGGGAAGGGGATCGACATGTGGGGCAGCAGGGCCGTCTCATCGACGACCAGCACCGGCAACGAGATCTCGGGACCCAGCTTCGTCCGGGACCTGCCGCGTGGCTTCCGCTTCAGCTTGGGCTTGACCTCGGCCTCGACCGGGGGCTCTCCAGCGGTGGC
Source organism: Thermomicrobiales bacterium (assembly GCA_037721765.1). Taxonomy (GTDB): domain Bacteria; phylum Chloroflexota; class Chloroflexia; order Thermomicrobiales; family UBA6265; genus JACCVE01. The sequence continues at coordinate 429 of JBBJOE010000202.1, read as the reverse complement.
ATCGGGGCCCAAATCGTCCACGACGGGGATTTCTGCCCCGGCGTCCCCGGTGGTGACCGGTGGCTGGCCGTCCTCATGGAGGTCCGCCCCGGCCGGGGCACGCTCGGCCGCCCTGCCCCGGGCGCTCGACTTCTTGGTGGACGGGCCTGCAGGCATGGACACTTCTTTCCGTTGATATGGGTGGGCCAGGCGACGCGACCCGGGCCAACCGCCCCGTGGGCAGGTCAACTACGCTCCGGGCATACATTCCCGCGACCGCCCGGGGACACGACCCGAGATGAAGAACCGTCGCGCGTGCCGGGTCGCGACACGGCCAACGGGCGCGGCGCTTGACGGGCGAGGAGGGATGGGGGAGGAACGACGCGGTTCCTATTCTACCCGCTACCCCCCCGCGCGGGCCACGCCCGGACCAATCCCGCGTTACTCCCG
>JBBJOE010000201.1:0-5581 GCA_037721765.1 Thermomicrobiales bacterium | reverse complement strand
CCCTCCAACACGGTCTCCATCTCCTCGAATGCCCCAGTGAGCGACGCGGCGGCGAAGACGGTCAAGTCTCCCCCGCCGGCCGGGAAGAGACTCGCCGCCGGGATCGCGGGCACGGGAGTGGCAACGGTCACCACCGGGGTCGCCGCGCCGCCCGGCGGCGTGCCCATGGTTCCTGCCACGGCGGCGCAGTCGAACGCGGCCGCCTGCCCCACCGACCGGGCACCCGCCGCCACCTCGCCCGCCAACCCAAGCGGGCCCAGCACGATGGCGAGAGCCAGCGCGGCCACGATCGGTCCTCGTCGCGGCGTGCGCATCCGTTATCTCCCGGGGACGAGAGCGAAGGGTCGGCCCCCCCGTGGCACCAATCGGCATCACGAGTCGTTATTCAATGATTGACTAGTCGCCGCTGGGCATCATAATGAGGGAGCGGGGGACTGTCAACGATCGCCGGCTCGTCACACCCTCACGTCTGAACAGTTGCGTACCTCGCTCATCCTCACCGCCAACGCCGCCCGCCATTGACCCACGACCGGCTCAAGCACCCGCCTACCACCCACGATCAGGAGCACGCGATGTCCGCCACCGAACTGACCACCCTTTACCCGCTCATCGACGCCTGGCATGGCGCGGGACACGGCGTCGCCCTGGCCACCGTGGTCGCGGTCGCCGGGTCGGCGCCACGCCCGGTCGGGGCCACCATGGCCGTCTCCTCCGGCGGCGACCTGGCCGGCTCGGTCAGCGGTGGCTGCGTCGAGACCGCCGTCTTCGAGGAGGCTCGGGAAGTCCTCCGGACCCGCGTCCCGAAGCTGGTCCACTACGGGATCAGCGACGAGATGGCCTGGGACGTCGGCCTGGCCTGCGGCGGCGCCATCGACGTCTTCATCGAGCCGATCGACGCCGGCCCCACCACATCCTGACCCTCGCCCCGGTCCCGTCTCCAACCGCATCGCGTCGCCCGTACTCCGTCCCACGACATCGGACCCGCCCCGGGCTGAACGTGCCTATTCGACCACGTTGACCGCGTCCGCCGTTCACCCTACTCCTGACCCCTTCCGTCTCCCGTCTCCCGTCTCCCGTCTCCCGACTGGTGCCCCATGCCCAACCTGAAGACCCTCCTGCCCCCGGACGACCCGCGCCTCGCCATCCTCCGGGACGGAGAAACTGGCCAGGACCGCCACTGCGTCCTACTCTGGGTCCAGCGCGCCCAGCGGGCGACTGCCAACCTGGCCGCGAACCTGGCGATCGACCTGGCCGACCGCCTCGGCCTGCCGGTGATTGCCGCCTTCTGCCTGGTCCCCGCCTTCCCGAGGGCCACCCGCCGGGCCTACCACTTCATGGGCGAGGGGCTGGCCGAGTTGCCGGACGCCCTCGCCCGGCGCGGGGTCGGCTGGGAGCTGCGCGCCGGCGAGCCGGCGGAGGTCATCCCGGCCCTGACCCGCGACCTGGCCGCCGCCCTGGTGGTCACCGACCAGAATGCCCTCCGCATCGGCCACCGCTGGCGTTCCGAAGTCGCCGCGGCCCTGACCGTGCCGATGGTCGCCGTCGACGCCGATGTCGTGATCCCGACCGCCCTGTTCCCGAAGGAGGAGTGGGCGCCCCGGACGATGCGGCCCAAGGTCCACCGCCTGCTCGACCGCTTCCTCGTCCCGGTCCCCGACCCGGGGCCCAGGCACCGCTCGACCCACCGCGCCGGGCCGGACCCCCTCACCGCCGTCGCTGCCCTCGACCTGGACGACCGGGTCGGCCCCACCCCGAACCTGCCCGGCGGGGCCACGGCTGCCCGGGCCCGCCTGCGACGGTTCCTCGATGATCAACTCGACGGCTACGATGTCAACCGCGATCGCGCCGACATCGACGGCACCAGCCGCCTCTCACCCTACGTCCACTACGGCCAGATCGGCCCGCTGGAGATCGCCCTCGCCGTCCGCGACGCCGGGCGGGACGGGGCGCCGGCCGAGGATGTCGCGTCGTTCCTGGACGAACTGATCACGAACCGCGAACTCTCGGTCAACTTCGCCCTCCGCAATCCGGCCTACGACCGCTACGAGGGCATCCCCGACTGGGGCCGCAAGACGCTCGACGAGCACCGGGCCGACGCCCGCCCGGTCGTCTACGGCCTCGATACCCTGGACGCCGCCGCTACCGCCGACCCGGTCTGGAACGCCGCCCAGCGCCAGATGGTCGCCGATGGCTGGATGCCAAACCGGATGCGGATGTATTGGGCCAAGCAGATCGTCCGCTGGTCGGCCACCCCGGAAGAGGCCTTCGACCACACCGTCGCCCTCAACGACCGTTATTTCCTCTGCGGTCGCGACCCTGTCGGCTACGCCCAGATCGCGTGGGCCGTCGGCGGCCGGCACGACCGCCCCTTCCCCCCGAACAAGCCCATCCTCGGCCTGGTCCGCCCGATGGGCCTCGGCGCCCTGAAGAAGAACTTCGACCCCGCCGCCTACGTCCGCCAGATCGACGAGCGCCTCGGCCCAGCGGGAGGCGTCCAACGGTCCTTCCTCGACGACGAACATGTCACGGGGATACGGTAATGCGGTAGGGGGCGCCGCTTGCCGCGCCCTCCCATGGTGAGCACGACGGAGGATACGCGATTCATCCGGCCACGACCCGGCACGTGGCTTTCTTACGGGATGGCGGTAAATAGTGTGCCGGGCGGGCGTCACTGCCGTGCCGGGACCGCGAAGGAGGAACGCCGGTAACCCGCGGTTTCGACCGCGGTCGGAAAGTGCGGCCCCGGGCCAATGGCAGCGGGCGGGGAAGGGGACCGCGGGCGACCGGTGACCGGGCACCCCGGGCCGAGACCGGGAACCGGCCGGACCAGCCCGGGGCACCTCCGCCCCCTCCGGATCGGTGTCAGGCGGGGGCGGAGGGACACGCCTAACGTCATGATGTCCCATGCCAACGCCCCCTACTCCGGCGAGGGCATCGCGCTTCCCCACGACTCCATCGCGGGGTGTCTCTTCGCCACCCGGCGATGGCGAAACACCGCCGGCACCGGCCAGGAGCCAGACCGCAAGAGGGACGGCCGCGGCCTCTGGATGACTTCTCTCCCGACCCCCCTGGCACATGTGGTCGGAAGGAGCGTTACCATCACCTTCACCGTGCCGGTCGTGGGACGATGTCTCGTCCCTCGGTGCGATGAGGAGGAGTCCCGCATGCGGATCTTGAATCGATGTCCGGGTCGCATCGCCCGGCTCGGCGTCGCCCTCGTCGCGATCGCGTGCCTGGTGGCTCCCATCGGCAGCCGGGGCGCTGCCCAACGGGGATCCGCCTCGTGTGCCCCGGCGACGCCAGCCGCCGCATCGTCGCCCGCCGCCTCACCGTCCCCCCAATCCTCACCGGCGCCGGGGACGCCCCCCACGGCCGGCGTCGCCGAGACGACCGTCCGGTTCGGCGAGACCGACGCCCTGCTCTGGCGGGCGGGGGACTACGGGGTCATCCTTTCCCACGGCGCCGCCTACGACGCCGCGAGTTGGCAACCGCAGGCGGAGGCGATCTCCGCCGCCGGGATGACCGTGCTGGCGCTGGAGCAGACATCGCCGGAGGACATCCTGGCCGCGGTCCGATTCCTCGACCAGGAGTGCGGCGTCGCCGGTGTCGCGCTGATCGGGGCGAGCGCGGGGGCGTCCTCGGCGCTCTCCGCGGCCGCGATCGAACCGGGGGTGATCGATCAGCTCATCATCCTCTCCGGAACCGGCGACGTCGCCGGGCTGGGCGACCAACCGAAGCTCTTCGTCGCCAGCGAGGAGGAAGGGTTGGCCGATGCGACCCTCTTGATGGCCGAGGACGCACCGGGTCCCGATAACGAGGCGCTGCTCCTCCCCGGGAGCGCCCATGCCCAGGCCATCTTCGAGACCGACCAGGGCGACGAGCTCTTGCGCGTCATCCTCGACCGGCTGGCCACGTATGGGACCGACGCACCGTAGCGAAGGGTCGGGCACCGGCACCCTCGCGGCGCGGCAGGCCACTTGGAAACGTGCTCGGCTATTATCCGGTGTGGCGGGCGGGCCGATATGAACGAGCACCGGTCCGCCACCACCCAGGCGCCGACCGAAGCTCACCGACCCTATCGGCGCCCGTCGGAACCGGATCGGGCCAAACCGGCGGAAGCCACCCTCCCCCACCCGGTCGCGCGGCGGCTGACGATCACACGCGGCCCGGTGAGCGGCCAGGCCAGCTACGGCGTCGTGCCGTCCCCCGTCTCCTTCGGCGTGGTCGGGTCGCGCTCCCACTCGGCCCAGGAACCGGTGTAGAGGGCGACGCGCTCGTACCCGATCAGGCGGAGGGTGAACGCGGTGACGGCCGAGCGGACGCCGGTGGTGCAGTAGGGCATCACCGTCTGGTCCGGGGTGACGTTCAGGTCGGCGTAGAGGTCGCGCAGGTCGGAGGCCGGCTTCCAGACCAGGGGGAGGGGGAGCGCGGCGGGACCGGCAGACTCCCTCGTGGACGGTGTCCCGGCCGAGCCGGGGAGGGGCAAGCCGGGGGGAACGGGCTCGGCGTTGGCGGGGTAGGGGAGGTTGACCGCGCCGGGGATGTGCCCGGCGACGTACTCCTCGGGCTGCCGGGCATCGACCCGGGCCACCGCCGGATCGTCCAACCCGATCAGCACCTCGTCCAGGGTCGCCAAGGTCTCCGGCCGGGCGTGGACGGGGTACGGTTCGGCGGCGGCCCCGGGCTCGACCGGCCCCTCCTCGACGGGTCCGCCCGCCGCCAGGTAGGCGGGCAACCCGCCATTCAGGATCCGCACGTCGGCATGGCCGAGATAGTCCAGGACCCACCACAGCCGGGCGGCAAACAGGGTGCCCCCGTCGTAGGCCACGACCGTCTCGCCCGGGGTGATCCCGAGAGCCGCCAGCGTCGCGGCGACGCCCTCTTCCCAGGCGGCGATCGCCGCCTCGCCGGTGTCGCCCAATTCGAGGGCGGGCCAATCGACCCCGACCGCGCCGGGGATGTGCCCGGCCGCGAAGTCGTCGGCCGGGGTCAGCGCCACGAGCCGCACCGATGGGTCGGCCCCGTTCGCCATCACCCAGGCCGAATCGACCAACCACTCCGGGTGGGCATAGCCGTCCCCGGCGACGGGAGATGCCCCCGGCGAAGCGGCGGGGAAGGCCTGGCCGATCGCCCGAGACTCGCCCGCCGGACGATCCGCCGCCCGTACCGTCACCACGTTGATCCCGCCCAGTGGGGCGATGGCCATCAGGCCAGCCACGGTGCGCCGTGAGATCCGTCGTTCGCTCGTCATCGCGTTCTGTCCTTGCCGACGCCGGACAGCCCGCCCGACCACGAGAAACCGTCCACCCGAGCGCGACCGGACGACCAGATGCCCGGGCCGCCGGCCACCGGCACATGATGGGTCGTCGCCGGGTCATTCGACATGATAGCCCGGCGGCTCCCATGCCCGACCGTGCTTCTCTACGGTCGTCCGGCGCGGCGCCAGTCACGATCCGCGGCCCGGATTACCGGACCCGAGCGCCGTGCGGTCACGTGATGTCCCGGGTCAGCCCCGGTATCAGTCGCCGCCGACCGCCTCGTCGCCGTGTTGGCGCAGGGCGTCGATCGCCTTGGCCATCCG
>JBBJOE010000200.1:0-5615 GCA_037721765.1 Thermomicrobiales bacterium | reverse complement strand
GGGCGCCGCACCGCCGAGCGGCGGGGCCGGGGCGATCGGCAGCGCGCCCGCCGCCCCGCGACAGCGGGCGGCGCCCCCCGCGGCGCCCCAGGGCCGGGCCGCGGGGCCGCGCCGGCCTCCGCGGCCCGCGTCCCCACGCCGGCAACGCCCGGGGCATCCGATCCACCCGCGGCACGCTCGAGACCAAGAGCCTCCGGCAGTCCCGGGGCACCTTCGGTGCCATCGTCCGGCCGGTCATAGAGGGAAAAGCAACTATCACCGTGGCACCGGTGGCGAAACCGTTCCAGCGGGCCGATCTGGTCCGGCAGCGTGACCCGCGCGGCGTGGCCGACCACGATCACCCCCCCCGCCGCCAGCACGCCGGCGGTCGCGACCTCGGCGACCCGCTCGACGATGTCGTCATCGGCGTAGGGGGGATCCAGGACGATCAGGTCGTACGGCGTCGTCCGGCCCCGCCCGCGTCGCCGCACGAACGCCTCGACCGATTCGGTATGGACCTCGGCCCGGGCGGCGTTATGGGTCCGGCGCAAGTTCTCCCGAATCACCGCCGCGGCCGGAGCGTGCCGGTCGACGAACTCGGCCCAGGTCGCGCCGCGCGACAGGGCCTCGATCCCGATACTGCCCGTCCCCGCGTAGAGATCGAGGACGCGGTCGGGCTCGATCCCCATCGACGCCATCGAAGAGAACAGCGCTCCCTTGACGCGGTCGGCCATCGGTCGTGTGCCATCGGTGGTCGGTCCGCGCAACGTGGTGCCGCGCGCCTCGCCGGCGATCACTCGCATCGTTGTCCCTCGTCATCTCGCCGGTCCGGGGTCGTCTCACCCCCTCCGTGCCGGACTCCGCCGCCCCGGGCCCGGCCGCGCCGCTCGTCCGGCAAAGATACCCGGGACGCGTCTCCTCGCACACCCGGGCAGCACCCCGCGCGGGCTGGTCAAACGGGGGGGTTGACTTTCGCCCTAATCGTAACTATCGTAGTTACGAGGAGGGACATCGTGGCATTCAGCACCCGCATGGCCGTCGCCGTCCACGCCATCGGGTACCTGGCGTTCCAAGAGGATCGCGCCTGTACATCGGAGGAGATCGCCTGGAGCGTCGATACGCACCCGGTCGCGATCCGTCGCCTCCTGGCACGGTTGCGCGAGGCGGAGATCGTGGCATCCCAGGCGGGGCCGGGGGGTGGATGGCACCTCGCCCGCCCGGTGGACCAGATCACGCTCGGGGACGTCTTCCGCGCCGTCGAGAGCGACCCGCTGTTCGCGCTGCCGGTGCACGCCGCCCGGGACGACTGCCGGGTCGGCACCCGGGTCGGCGAGGTCCTGCGGTCCCGATTTGCCGGGGCCGAGACTGCCCTCCTCAAACACCTGGACTGCCAGACGATGGTCGACGTGATCGTTGACGTGGCGGTCCTGATGGGACCAAGTCCGGTCGACCTCCCATGCGGGCGGTTCGCCCAGATCGTGGCGGACGCGTCCGCGCTCACCCCGTCTGATCGCCACGACTGGCCCCCGGATCGCGACGAGGCGATGTCATCCGTGCGTACGGAACCCACTGGGGCCTGACGACCCCGGGACATTGCCGGGCGCGACCGTCGCGCCGGCCCGAGACGACGGTCGTGGGGAGCCCACGCCCGGCACGAATGAGGAGTCCTGCACGATGGCAACGCGATTTTCCGGGGCGAGACCGCGCATGAACGAGGGGAACGCCAAGTGGTTCACTTTGGCAGCGGCCTGCTTCGCCCTGTTCATGGCGATCCTCGACAACTTGGTCGTCAACGTCGCCCTGCCAACGATCCGCAACGAACTCAGCGCCTCGACGACGCAGCTCCAGTGGATCTTCTCCGCCTACACGCTCCTCTTCGCCTCGCTCCAGATCACCGGCGGCGGGCTCGGTGACCGCTTCGGCCGAAAGCGGTGGTTCCTGGTCGGCATCGCGTTCTTCACGATCACCTCATTGGTGGCGGCCTTCGCCACCAACATCGAGACGCTGCTGATCGCCCGCGCGGTCCAGGGCGCGAGCGCCGCCCTGATCATGCCGCTGTCGCTCTCCCTGATTTCGGCGGCCTTCCCGCCGGAGGAGCGGGGCAAGGCGCTCGGCATCTGGTCGGCGGTCTCCGTCTCCGGGCTGGCCTTCGGCCCGATCGTCGGTGGCGTGATCGTCCAGTACTCCAGTTGGAACTGGATCTTCCTGATCAACGTCCCCATCGGCATCGTCGCCTTCCTCGTCACCCTGGCCGTGGTCCGCGAGTCGCGGGATGAGTCCGGCACCGTCGCGACGGACATCCCGGGGACCGCCCTCGTGACGATGGCGATCGGCACATTGACCTACGGCCTGATCGAGGCGGGCAACCGGGGGTGGACCGATGGGCTGATCGTCACGTCACTGGTGGCGTCAGTGATCTTCCTGGCGGCCTTCATCGTGGTCGAGTCCCGCACCGAGCGGCCCATGGTGCCGCTGCGGTTCTTCCGGTCGCGCACCTTCACCGGCGCGAACCTCGCCGCCTTCGCGATTTCGTTCCTGATCTCGGGGATCGCGTTCTCCTTCACGCTCTACCTGCAGAACGTGCACGGCTACTCGCCGATCCGGGCCGGCATGGCAATGTTGCCGATGGTCCTGACGATGATGGTCGGGGCACCGATCTCGGGTTCGCTGGTCAACCGGTTCGGCTCGTCCCGCCTGATCGCCGGCGGCATGTCGGTGGTCGGGATGTCGACCTTCCTCTTCCTGCGCTCCAGCTCTGATGCTTCCTACCTCGACATCGTGCCTGGTTACGTCGTCATGGGTCTGGGGATGTCCTTCATCTTCGCGCCGATGACCACGGCGGTCCTGAACAGCGTCGAGTCCGCCAAGAGCGGCGTCGCCTCGGCGGTGAACGGCGCGGTGCGCGAGATCGGCACCGCCTTCGGCATCGCCCTGCTCGGCACGTTGATGAACCGCACCTACCAGGCCCGGTTCAATGACTCGGGCGAAGTCCAGGCCCTGCGCGTAGACCCAGCTTCCGCGCCGGTCCGCCCGGTGATCGACGCGATCGGCGACGAGATCTCGCTCGGCGGCCGGACGATCGAGAACGCGGACCTGTTCCCGGGTATGGACGCCTTCCCGAACGTGGTCAGCACCATCCGCTCGGTGAGCAGCGACGCGTTCGTCGCCGGGATGCACTTCTCGCTGATCATCTCGGGCATCGCCCTCCTGGTGGTCGCTGGCCTCTCCTACGTCTTGATCAACGACCGCGTCGCGGCCCGGACCGAGCCGGACCCGGCGGTCATGCCAGCCGAATTGGCAACCGGCCGTGGCGGCGCCGTCTAACCCGCCGGGCCAGGAGACGCCGGACCTGCGGGATGAGGCGGATGACCGCCGGACGGGAGAGCGACGACGATGGACGTCCAGTCGAACGACGATCGCGCGACGACCGTACGCTCGTCCCTGGTCAACCGGGGCTTGCTGACGATCGGCATCGCGGTCGTCCTCAATGTCGTTGTCTGGGCAATCGGGTACGCGCTCCTCGACCCGCCATCGAGTTACGACCCATTGGCCACCGTCTTCCCGACGATCATTTTCACCGCCCTCTTCCTCGCGATCGCGATCGGCATCTACGCGCTCCTACGACGCCGGAGCGCGGATCCGGACAAGACCTTCGTCCAGATCGCCACGGTCGCGTTGCTGCTGTCATTCCTCAACTTCCTGGCGCTGCGAGGCCAGGATGGCAACGGCCCGGGGGCCATCATCATCCTCGGGATCATGCACGTCGTCGCCTACGCGGTCGCCATTGTCGTCCTGGCGGGCCAACGCTTCGGACGATGATCTGACTCCCCCCAGTTCGGTCGAGGAGGACAATCCCATGGTCGATGTCCAGAGTCTTACGGATGGACGCACCGCCCGGCGCCTCGGGTCGGACATCGTCCTCTGGTTGGTCACCACCCGTGAGGACGGCCGGCCCCACGCTGCCCCGGTCTGGTTCGACTGGGATGGGGAGTCGGTGACGATCTTCACCAAGCCCGGGTACCAGAAGGTCAAGAACATCCGGCACGACTCCCGGGTCGTCCTGACCCTCGACACCGCCAAGGATGGTGAGGAGGTCGACATCTTCGAGGGAGAGGCGACCTTGCTCGACCGTCCCTCGGCCCAGGTGGTCCGCCCGGAGTACCTGGAGAAGTATCGGGAGCACATCCCGGCCATCGGCACGACCGCCGAGAAGATGATGGCCGAGTACAGCCAGCCCACCGTGGTCCGGCTGACGCGGTTCATGGGCTGGTAGGAGTCACGAACGCTCGTCGGCGCGGAAACCCAGTCAGAGCGGGATGTCCGGGCTGGCCTTGAACCAGAACTCGGCCAGGCGGCGGGCGAGGGGCTGGTGCTCGGGGCGGGAGAGGTCCGGGTCGGTCTCCAGCAGCGCCTCGGCTGCCTCGCGAGCTTTGTCCAACAGGCGGGTGTCGAAGCTGCCGTCGAGCCAGCTCAGTTCCGGCAGGCCGCTCTGGCGAGTGCCGATGAAGTCGCCCGGTCCCCGCAGTTCGAGGTCCTTCTGGGCCAGGATGAAGCCGTCCGAGGTATCGACCATCGTCTGGAGTCGGGCTTCCGCGTCCGGGGCGGAATCGGCCGCCAGCAGCAGGCAAAAGGAGCGGGCGGCGCCCCGGCCGACACGGCCCCGGAACTGGTGCAATTGGGAGAGGCCGAAGCGGTCGGCGCCCTCGATCATCATCACCGTCGCGTTGGGGACGTCGATCCCGACCTCGATCACCGAGGTCGCCACCAGGATGTCGTACGCCCGGTCCCGGAAGGCCGTCATCGTGGCGTCCTTGTCCCGGCTCGCCATCCGGCCGTGGAGCAGCCCTACCCGGAGCTCTGGGAACACCTCGGCCTGGAGTCGGGCTGCCTCGGCAACGGCCGCCTTCGCCTCGATCGCCTCCGATTCCTCGACCAAGGGGCAGATCACGAACACCTGGTGTCCGGCCGCGACTTGGGTCCGGACCAGGTGGTACGCCTCCAGGCGCTCCTCCGCGCCGTAGCGGCGCGTCTCGATTGGCGTCCGGCCGGGCGGCAACTCGGTGATGACTGAGACGTCGAGGTCGCCGTTGAGGACCAGGTTCAGCGTGCGTGGGATGGGGGTCGCCGTCATCGCCAGGGTGTGCGGGTAGACACCCGATCGCTCCGCCGGGATCGCCGCCACGCCATCGTCGATCGCGCCGGTGTCGGGGCGTGCGGTCAGGTCGGCCCGCTGGCGGACGCCGAACCGGTGCTGCTCGTCCACGATCGCCAATCCCAACCGGGCGAACTCGACCCCGCTCTGGATCAGGGCCTGGGTCCCCACCAGCACATCGACTTCGCCCGAGAGGAGGCCCGCCTGGATCGCCTTGCGGCGGGTCCCCTTCACACTGCCGGTCAACAGTTCGACGACCGGCCTGTCCGCCTCGGGCAGGCCGGCGTAGAGGCCCCGGACATTGTGGTAGTGCTGCTCGGCCAGGATCTCGGTCGGGGCCATCAGGGCCACCTGGTAGGCATGGGACGCGGCGGCCAGCGCGGCCGTCGCCGCGACCACCGTCTTGCCGGACCCGACATCCCCCTGGAGGAGGCGAGTCATCGGCTCGGGCCGGTCAAGATCGGCCAGGATCTCGGCCAGGGCG
>JBBJOE010000199.1:0-5636 GCA_037721765.1 Thermomicrobiales bacterium | reverse complement strand
GCATCGCCCGCGACGGGCGGCCACCCGTCCAGCCAATCAGTCCCGTCAATCGGACAGGGATCGCCCGCCCCGAAGCCGTCGCGGCACGCGGCTGCTGGATCGGTCACCGTGTCCCTCCTCTCGCTCCCGTCGCCAATGTCCGCCTCAACCCTTCGCACCACTCACCTCAACGAAAACCAAATATCGCGTGGATCACCAAACATCGTAGGGGCGCTGCTTGCCGCGCCCTCTATGACGTACGATCATGCCGGTATAGATGTGCTTTTTGGCAGCCGGGTGCAGCGAGCAGCGCCCCTCCAGGTCGAAGGACCCCACGTCAGGTGGCCCCGGTCGCCCCGGACGTGGGGTCCTTGCCGCACCGCCCGCCGTGGGGCAAGATGCGCCGTGACACCGGATGACCTATGCCGGGGCAATGTGGGGGACACCGGACCATGCCGCGCATCTACGACAACCTCACCGAGGATGCCCGGTTGGTCGGCGCCCTCCGGTCGGCCCTCGATGGCGCGGTCCGGGCCGATGTCTGCGTCGGTTACTTCAACCTCCGCGGCTGGCAGTCCCTCGGCGCGGCCGTCGATGCCCTGCCCGCGACGGCAAACGGCACCAAGCCGCCCTGCCGCGTCCTCGTCGGCATGCAGCGCCCCCCCGAGGACGAATTACGATCTCACCTGGAGATCCGCCCCGACGGCCAAGACGGGGTTCCGTTGGTCGACAACGCCTTGGCCGCGCGCCGGAAGCGCGAGATGGCCGAAGAGTTCAGCCGTCAACTGACGCTCGGCGCCCCGACCGACCGCGACGAGGCCGCCCTCCGTCGCCTCTCCCGCCAACTCCGCGACGGCCGGGTCCGGGTCAAACTCTTCACCCGCCACACCCTCCACGCCAAGCTCTACCTCGTCCACAAGGTGGACATGTTCGTCCCCATCCTCGGCTTCCTCGGCAGCAGCAACCTGACGTTCGCCGGCCTGCGCGGCCAGGGCGAACTCAACGTCGATGTCACCGACATGGACGCCGCCCAAAAACTCGACCGCTGGTTCCAGGACCGCTGGGACGACCGCTTCTGCGTCGACATCACCGAGTCCCTGATCGAGGCCATCGAGTCGAGCTGGGCCCGGGATGCCCTGGTGGCCCCGCACCTCGTCTACCTCAAGATGGCCTATCACCTCTCCCAGGATGCCCGGGAGGGGTTGCAGGCGTTCCGCATCCCGGACATCTTCGGGAACATGCTCTTCGACTTCCAGGTCGCGGCCGTCAAGATCGCCGCCCGTCACCTCGAACGCCGCGGCGGCGTCCTGATCGGCGACGTGGTCGGCCTCGGCAAGACCCTCATGGCCACCGCCCTCGTCAAGCTTCTCCAGGAAGACCCGTTTGCCACCAACAACGCGTTGATCTTGTGTCCGAAGAACCTCACGGGGATGTGGAACTGGCACCGTGAGCGGTACGGTCTCGATGCAAAGGTGGTGCCGTTCAGCCTGGCCCAGCGGGAACTGCCGGAGCTTTGGCGGTATCGCGTCGTCTTGATCGACGAGAGTCACAATCTCCGCAACCCCGAGGGCAATCGCTACGCGGCCATCCGGGATTACATCGTCCGCAATGAGGCCAAGTGCATCCTGCTTTCCGCTACCCCATACAACAAGCACTACACCGACCTCTCGGCCCAACTCCGGCTCTTCCTCTCGCCAGACCAGGACCTCGGTATCCGGCCCGAGGCGGCCATCCGCGCCGCCGGGGGCGACGCCGCCTTCTCCAGCCGCCACCCCGTCAACCTGCGGACCCTCCCGGCCTTCGAGGAGAGCGACGACCCCGACGACTGGCGCGACCTCATGCGCCGCTATCTGGTCCGCCGCACCCGTGGCTTCATCCAGACCCACTACGCCGAGGTCGACGACGACGGCCGCCGCTACCTGGACAAAGCCGACGGCGGCCGGAGCTATTTCCCCACCCGCCGCCCGCGCCGGGTCGCCTTCGACCTCGAACGCGACGGCACGCCCAACGCCTACGGCCGCCTCGTCGCGCCCGAGGTCGTCGCCCTGATCGACGCCCTGACCCTGCCCCGCTACGGCCTCGCGGCCTACCTCACCGGCGATGCCCTCAAGGTGACCGACGCCGCCGAGCGGAAGACGATCGAGGCCCTCGGCCGGGCCGGGGTCCGCCTGCGGGGGTTCTGCCGCACCAACCTCTTCAAGCGGCTGGAGAGCAGCGGCTCCTCCTTCCTCCTCTCCATCGAGCGGCACCTGCTCCGCAACATGGTCTACCTCCATGCCCTGGAGGCCGGGCTGCCCCTGCCGATCGGTGACCAGAGTTGGTCCGACGCTCCCCTCGACGGCACCGGCGGTGACGAGGACCCCGACGGCCAGGTGTCCTCGACCGGTGGCGACCTGGTCGACTCCGACGAGGGCGCCGCCGCCGGACCCATGGCCGGTGCCGCCGGGGCGGGCGCCGATCCCGGCCAGCCACGTTCCCCGGCCGAGATGCTCGACGCGACCGTCCGACGACGCGCCGCCGCCATGTACGAGCAGTTTGCCGGCCCCCATCGCAAGCGCTTTCGCTGGGTCAAGGCCGAGCGCTTCACGCCCGGCCTGGCCGCCGACCTCCGGGCCGACGCGGACCGGCTCCTCCGGGTCCTCGAGATGGCCGGCACCTGGCGCCCCGGGGACGATCCGAAGCTGGCCGCCCTGCGCGACCTGCTGACCGACCCGGCTGGTCACGCCACGGACAAGGTCCTCGTCTTCACCCAGTTCGCCGACACCGCGACCTACCTCGCCGGTCACCTCGCCGGCCTACCCGGCGGCGTCTCGGCCGTCACCGGTGCCGCCGCCGACCCGACCGCGCTCGCCCGCCGGTTCAGCCCGCGCAGCAATGGCCTCCGCCCTCCCCCCGACGAGTTGCGCGTCCTCATCACCACCGATGTCCTCAGCGAGGGCCAGAACCTCCAGGATTGCCACGTCGTGGTCAACTACGATCTGCCCTGGGCGATCATCCGCCTCATCCAGCGGGTGGGCAGGGTGGACCGGATCGGACAGGAGGCCCCGGAAATCCTCTGTCATTCGTTCCTGCCGGCCGACCCGGTCGAGGGGCTGATCAACCTGCGGGGCCGGGTCCGCCTCCGGCTCCGCCAGAATGCGGAGGTCGTCGGGGCCGACGAGGTCTTCTTCGAGGACGACGGCGACGAGGCCGACCGGATCGTCCTCGACCTCTACAACGAGAACGCCGGCGTCCTCGACGAGGAGGGCCAGGACACCGAGGTCGACCTCGCCTCCCAGGCCCTCCAGATCTGGACCGAGGCCACCGCCGGGGACCCCGCCCTCGCCGCCGCCGTCGCCGCCCTGCCGGATGTCGTCTTCGCTACCAAGGCCCACCCCGCCGCGCCCTCCGACCCGGCCGGGGCCCTCCTCTACGTCCGCACCGGCGAGGGCAACGACGCCCTGGTCCGCGTCGACACCGGCGGCGCCGCCGTTTCTCACTCGCCGCTGGCGATCCTGCGGACCGCCGCCTGCCCGCCGGGCGAACCGGCTCTCCCCCGCCAGCCAAACCACCACGCCCTGGTCGAGGGCGCCGCCCGGGCCGCCGTCACCGGCGGGGCGGGAACGGGCGGCATCGGCCTCGGCCCCCCCGCCCGGCCCCGCCGCAAGGTCTACGAGCGCCTGGCGCACTACCACGGCGGCATGAACGTGCTCACCCCGGAGAAGATCCGGCGCGGGCTCGACCCCGCCCTGGAAGACCTCCTCCGCTTCCCGCTCCGGGAGACGGCCGAGGCCGCCCTGCGCGCCCGCCTCCGCCACGGCATCACCGATGAGGACCTGGCAGGGGAAGTCATCGCCCTGCGCGAGGAGGGCGCCCTGGTCGGCAAGCGGGCCGAGGGCGACGGCGACGCCCGCATCATCTGCTCGCTCGGGTTGGCCGCGCCGGAGTAGGGGACGATCACCGGAACCGGTCCGGGGCACCCGTCGCCCCGGATCATCAGTCGAGGGGAGGGGACCGATGTCGACGACGATCACGGCCAGACTGGTGGACGAGTCAGTCCGCGCCGGGCGCCTCGCCGACCTCTTCATCGAATCCCTCGGCTGGGACCACCCGACCGTGGGCGCGGTGCCCCCCATCGAGGTCGTCCCCACCGCCGCGTCCGTCGAGCCCGGGGAGACCCCGCCGCCCCCCGCCACCTATCGCCTCGACCCCGTCGCCGAGAAGCGCGGCGTGGTCGTCGTCGCCTGCGCCCCCGACCCGGACGGCCGCGTCCCCGATAGCCGCACCCGCGCCGCCATCGAATCCCGCCTGGTCGCCACCGCCCACCTCCACCTGATCGTTTTCCACGACCTGCCGTGGCAGAACCAGGTCTGGCAGTGGACCGTGCGCGAGCGGGGCCAGCCGGTCCGAACCCGGGACGTCACCCTGGCCCCGGGCCGCTCCGCCGAGGACCTGGCCCAGCGCCTGAATGCCATCACCTTCTCGCTTGATGAGGAGGAGTCGGTCACCCTGACCGAGGTGGTCGCCCGCGTCGGCGGCGCCTTCGACAAGGACCGGGTCACCAAGAAGTTCTACGAGCGGTTCAGCAAGGAGCGCTCCGCCTTCGAGGAGTTCATCACCGGGTTCGAGGACGCCGCCGGGGACGGTCAGACGGCCCGCTCCTGGTACGCCTCCCTGATGCTGAACCGGCTGATGTTCGTCTACTTCATCCAGCAGAAGGGCTTCCTCGCCGGAGACCAGCGCTACCTCCAAAACCGGCTCGACAAGGTCCGCGACGGCGCCCTCGGCCCCGACCCGGACGGCACCGGCTTCCTCACCTTCTACCGCGCCTTCCTCCGCCGCCTCTTCCACGACGGGCTCAACACCCCCGAGCGGGACCGCGACCTCGACCCCGCTCTGGCCGCCCTGCTCGGCGACGTGCCCTACCTCAACGGCGGCTTCTTCGATGTCCACGACCTGGAGCGGGACCACGCCGGGATCGACATCCCCGACCGGGCCTTCGACCGCCTCTTCGCCTTCTTCGCCGAGTACCAGTGGCACCTCGACGACCGCCCCCTGAAGGCGGGCAACGAGATTAACCCCGACGTGCTCGGCTACATCTTCGAGAAGTTCATCAACCAGAAGGAGACCGGCGCCTACTACACCAAGGAGGACATCACCGGCTACATCTGCCAGAACACCATCCTGCCCTGGGTGCTGGACGAGGCCCGGCGGCGCTGCGCCGTCGCCTTCGACCCCGCCGAGGACGGCAACGTCTGGCGCCACCTCCGGGACGACCCCGACCGCTACCTCTACCCCGCCGTCAAGCACGGCGTGATCGACGCCGCCGGCGAGGTCATCCCCCTGCCGGACGAGATCGCCGCCGGGGTCGATGACGTCTCGCGCCGCGTCGGTTGGAACCGCCGCGCCGACGCCCCCCACGGCCTGCCGACCGAGACCTGGCGCGAGCATGTCCACCGCCGCCAACGCTGCCTCGACCTCCGCCAGAAGCTACGCGGCGGCGGGGTGACCACGGCCGACGACCTGGTGACGCTCAACCTCGACATCCGCCAGTTTGCCCAGGATGTGGTCCAGTCGGGGGAGGGGCCGGAACTGCTGCGGGCGATGTACCGGGCGGTCAAGGACGTCACCGTGCTGGACCCGACCTGCGGCTCGGGCGCCTTCCTCTTCGCCGCCCT
>JBBJOE010000198.1:0-5636 GCA_037721765.1 Thermomicrobiales bacterium | reverse complement strand
TCTGGGCCTCCTATGCCCGCATCGTCCGGGCCGACATCCTCAGCCTGCGGGAGCGCGACTACGTCCTCGCAGCCCGCTCGATCGGGGCTGGCAGCGCCCGGATCATCGTCCGCCACATGCTCCCCAACGTCCTCGGCCCGGTGATCGTCCTGGCCTCCCTGGGCATTGGCAGCATCATCATCCTGGAGTCGGCCCTGTCGTTCCTCGGCCTCGGCATCCAGCCGCCCGACCCCTCCTGGGGCGGCATGCTCTCCGACGGCCGCGCCTACCTCCGCAACTACCCCCACATCGCCATCGCCCCCGGCGTCGCGATCATGATCACCGTGCTGGCCTTCAACCTGATGGGCGACGGCCTCCGCGACGCCCTCGACCCCCGCCAGCGCGGCTGAACTGGACTGGCCCCGCCAGGGCCCGCTCACACCGGTACGCTGATGCTTCCCCGTTGCCGCCCGCGACCTCGGGTGGCACGACGCGTGCGCCTTGGTCGCCGAGGCCAGGGGGCACGGGCTTTTCTGGCAACGCGACCACGGTGAATTGATAGGAGGTACACGATGGGTACCGGAACTGGCGAGAACCGCTACGGCGTGGCGGACCTCGAGTACGACCTGATCACGACGCTCGCGAACACCTTGCAGGCGCAGGAGACGCTCCAGAAGTACGCCCAGGACGCCCAGGAGGCCAACGACCAGGAGTGCGCGACACTGTTCCGCACGATCCGCGAGGGCAACCGCGCCAACGTCGACCAACTCCGCGCCGCGCTGGCCCGTCACCTGGGCGGTCGCGAGGCTGCCGGCGGGTAACGCGTCCCCGGGGGTGACCGGAGAGTCGCCCCGGCGATGTACCGATTTTCCCGGGTGAGGCGCGTCATGCCTCTCATACCTCACGATGACCCCGGCATACGATGTGCCGGGGTCATCGTCGTACCCGGTGCGTTCTTCGAAGTGTCACCATTCCCGACCGGTCATCGCCATGGCGGTACACTCCTGTCCATCGAGGGTCGTCGAGCGAGCCGCCGGGTGGCGGGAGGGAGCTACCGTGCGGGTCCGTCTGCGCTATTTCGCCCGGATGCGAGAGGACTTGGGCCGATCCGAAGAGACGCGTGAGGTCGAACCGGGCACCACCGTCGCGGCCCTCGTGGATTCACTTATCGCCGAGAACCCGTCCTTGGCTGGCATGGCTCCGGCCCTGATGGTGATGGTCAACGAGGACTACGTCACCCCGGGTCAAATCCTGGCCGACGGTGACGAGATCGCCATCGTTCCCCCGGTCAGCGGCGGTGCCGCCCCCGGCCCCGGCCAGGACCTGGGCAATGATGAGATGCCGCCCCGCTTCGCCGTCGTCCCCGACCTGCTCGACCCGCGCCTGGTGGAATCTCTCGTCGCGTCCCCGGCCGCCGGGGCCCTGGTGACCTTTACCGGCTCCGTCCGCGACCACGCCCGGGGCCAGGCCGTTTCGGCCCTGGACTACGAGGCCTACGCCCCGGCGGCGGTCAAGATGCTGGCCCGGATCGGGGACGAGATCGCAGGGCGGTGGGGCATCGACCGGGTCGCGATCTGGCACCGGACCGGCCTGCTCGGGGTCGGAGAGGCCAGCGTGGTCATCGCCGTCGCCTCCGCCCACCGCGAGGAGGCCTTCGCGGCCTGCCAGTACGCCATCGAGCGCTTAAAGCAGATCGTGCCGATCTGGAAGAAGGAACACTACGCCGGCGGCGCCGTCTGGATCGGCAACGAGGCCGACTACCCCCGGGGCCGCCCCGCCTCTGGCGGCACACCGACCGACCTTGCCCAATAGGCGGGGAGGCCACGCGTGTCCAAGTGCGCGACCGTCACCATGTGCCCCGATAAGGCGGAAGGCACGATGGCCTCCCTTGCATGATGTATGACACCACAAATCCACGGTTCGGGATAATCATATGAATGATATACCCTAGCTATGTAGGGTAGGACCGCGTGTCGTCCCGCCGTGGCCAAGCACCGGGTGACGATATGGACGGGTGGCCCCGGCGGATGCGGTGGCCCGTGATCGTCCATGGAATTTCGAGCAACCGCCATCGCCCTCGTGCCGCGCGGAGAGCACTTCTCTGCCCGGACGATTCTTCCTATTGTGGACATAGAATGCTACAATGATCACATCGAAACGAACGGCCGCGGCCGCCACCACGGCCGCCAGTGACGAGGTACTTCCCCATGGCGACGACCATCGACCGCACCGAGACCACCGCCACGACCGTCTCCGCCACGGGCCACCCCGTCCGGCGCCACCGGCCCAAGATCTCGGCCGACGCCACCCAGGCGGTCGGCAACACCCCGCTGATCCACCTGGCCCGCTTCGCCAAGGACGCCCCGGCGACCCTGGTCGGCAAGATCGAATCGTTCAGCCCAGGCTTCTCGGTCAAGGACCGGATCGGCGTGGCGATGATCGACGACGCCGAGGCCCGCGGCCTGATCGAGCCCGGCAAGACCACCCTCGTCGAGCCCACCAGCGGCAATACCGGCATCGCCCTGGCCTGGGTCGCCGCCGCCCGGGGCTACAAACTGATCCTGACCATGCCGGAGAGCATGAGCCTGGAGCGCAGGATGCTCCTCCTTGGCTATGGAGCCAAACTCGTCCTCACCCCGGCTGCGGAGGGCATGCGCGGTGCCGTCGAGCGGGCCGAGCGCATCCTGGCCGAGACCCCGGACGCCTTCATGCCCAGGCAGTTCGACAACCCGGCCAACCCGGCGATCCACCGCGAGACGACGGCGGTCGAGATCTGGGAAGATACCGAGGGCGAGGTCGACATCTTCGTCGGCGGAGTCGGCACCGGCGGCACCATCACCGGCGTCGGCCAGGTCCTCAAGGCGCTCAAGCCGGGGGTCCAGGTCGTCGCCGTCGAGCCGGCCGAGTCCCCGATCCTGGCCGGGGGGCAGCCCGCCTCCCACAAGATCCAGGGCCTCGGGGCCAACTTTGTGCCCTCGGTCCTCGACCGGGACGTGATCGACGAGATCGTCCACATCGATAGCGAGACGGCGATGGCCACCGCCCGCGAACTGATGCGGACCGAGGGCCTGCTGAAGGGCATCTCCTGCGGCGCCGCCGCCGCCGCCGCCCGCCAGGTCGCCTCCCGCGAGGAGAACCGCGGCAAGCTGGTCGTGGTGGTCTTGCCCGACACCGGCGAGCGCTACCTCAGCACCGCCCTCTACGCCGACCTGCGCGAGCGTGCCTCCGCGATGACGGCCGACGCGAGCGCCTGACCTAATCCGGCCCGCGACCGGGCCCGCGTTCCCCGGCACGACGACACCCCCCGGCATCGACGGGGGGTGTCGTCGTTTTCGTCCCGCGTGCTGGGTCCTTGGGGTCAACACCGAAGGGCGAAGACCGTGACCAAGGCGTCGACCATCTCTGGGTCGAACCGCGTGCCGGACGCACTGGGCAGTTCCGAAGGGCGTCTCCAGTCGTGGCGTCGTCGCCGAAGGTGGAGGCCCGGCACCATGATCGGCATGGCGACCTATGCCCCGTATCGGGGTGACGTCCGGAGGGAAACGATCGTCCTCCCCGCCGGGATCTGAAGGTCCTCAGGTGTGGCCTGAGCGACGTGACGCTCCGTCTGAGCCGGATGTGAGCGGCGTGCGATCTCGGCACATCGGGCCATGTTGACCAGCGGGTGATCGACAACCGCGTCCCGTCCCGATACGGTGGGAGACCGGCCCGTTCGTTCCGATCGGTCTGGGGTGGGACGTGAGCGATGGGAACGGGGGAGGGGCACGAATGGGCATGGACACGGTGGCGAGCGACACGGTGACGACGGCCACGATGACGGTGATCATCGGGCGGGTGGCGCGGCCGGAGACCGTGCCCCGCTACCTGGACGCGGCCCGGAAACCCTCCGGCTGGTCTCGCCTCGGGCCGCGCCGGATCGTGGGGACCTGCGTCCACCGGATGGACGGCACGCTGCGCGGCAGCGAGCAGCATTTCCTCTCCGATGACCCGCACGGCCGGGACGCGTTGGCCGATTACGGCATCGGCGGAGCGCTCGACGGCGCGCTGGACGGCGTGATCTGGGAATGGCTGGCCGAGGACGACGATCGGTCTCCCTGGGCCAGTGGCCCGGCCGATGGCGTGGAGGGGGACGGCATCGCCTTCGTCCGCGCCCACGGCCGGGAGGCGATCAATCGCGACCTGCGCTCGATCGAGGTCTCCGGCCGCTTCACGACGCCGGTAACGCCTCGTCAGCTAGACGCCCTCGCCCGCCTGGTTGCCTACGTCCACGACCGGGCCGGGGTCCGCTGGGACGAGTTCCCGCGCCACCCCCGCACCGGGGTCGTGACCCAACTCCAGCATTGGCACTTCGCCACCAAGACCTGCCCCGGCCCGGTCCTGCGCGGCCTGACCTCCACCTACCAGGCCCGCGCCCAGGCGATCATGCGCGCTGCCCAGGAGGCGAGCGGCCCGGTGCCCCGACCAGTCCCGGCCCCCGGCGGACCGCTCCCGGGCCAGGGCCAAGACCCGATGGCCGACGGAGGCCCGGCCCTGGCCTGGCTCTTCGGCACCACCACCCGGACGACGCTCTCCGGCGAGACGGAACGCTGGCCGGACGGGAACCCCCGCTCGTACGCCTACGACCCCGCCGGGGTGATCAGCCGGGCCTGGCTTCGTCGCGCCCGCCGGGACGGCCACTTCCCCCGCATCACGGGCTGGCGCCAGGTCCCCGGCCCGGCCGCCCCGGCCGAGGTCGTCACCTTTGGGAACGGATGGGTCCTGCTGCGCCGCGCGCCCGGGTCGGCCTGGGAATGGGTGGATCGAACGGGAGAGGCCTCCTGAGCCGGACGATCGGGCCGGAGTCGAGGAGCGGGTGTCGGGTGAGCCATCGGCCCCGGTCACGGGGAACATCCGTTCCCGCGTGACCGGCCACCTGCCGTCCTGGTCATGTACAGTAGGGGTTCGGGCCGGGGAGGCACGTCGCGGGGGGGCGAGGGCGATGGTCGAGAGCGTCACCACCACGACCCGCCTGGGCGACCAGGCCGGGCCGCGCGGTGGGCCGCCCAACCGGCTGATCGTCAACGGGCGCTACGAGGTCGACCTCGATGACCTGCTCGGCGCGGGCGGCATGGCCGTCGTCTACCGGGGCCGCGACCTGCGCACCCGGCGCGGCGTCGCGATGCGGACCCTGCGGCCCGAATACCGGCAGGACCCCGCCCTGCGGGCCCGTTTCAGGGATGAGACCCGCCTCCAAGCGTTCGCCGCCCACCCCAACATCGCCCGGGTCTTCGACTTTTACCAGGAGACCGACGCCTGCTGGGCCGTCCACGAACTGGTCGACGGGCGGTCGCTGCGGGCCCTGCTCGACCAGAACGGGGTCTTTGCCCCCGCCGATGTCGCCAATGTGCTCGACCAGGTGGCCGACGCCCTGGCCGACCTGCATGGCCGGGGCGTGGTCCACCTCGATGTCAATCCCCGCAACGTCCTCGTCACCGCCCGGGGAGTCGTCAAGCTGATCGACTTCGGCCTGGCCCAGACGGCGGGCACGGTCCAGGAAGCGATCGGCGGCCTGACCTTCGGCACGGCCGCCTACCTGTCGCCGGAGCAGGCCGCCGGGGAACCGCTCGGTCCCGCCGCCGACACCTACGCCCTCGGCTGCGTCGTCTACGAACTGCTGA
>JBBJOE010000197.1:0-5639 GCA_037721765.1 Thermomicrobiales bacterium | reverse complement strand
GATCGGTTGGCGATCACCTACCGGTCAACATCGTTGGCGGTGTTGGCTCATCGTCCTTAGACCGGGGGAGAAAACGGGACCATGGGTCACCAACGCCGGTCGAGGAGTGACGTTCCGCGCCCGGATTCCGAGACCGAGGTCCACATCGTGAGGGGCAGTTGACGGTGCGCGGCGGCCGATACCGGCGTTCGCGTCTACGGATAGGATACGCGGCGCCCGGTGGCCGACACGCGGGAGTCATGTCCAGGCCACATGTTGGCAGCCGGTGACCAGACCAGCACGGGCATACATCGTGGTTGGTCCGGGGAGTGGTGTCCCAGAGATCTAATCAAGTTCGGGGTGTGATCGTCCGCGAGGTCGCGGTGATCATGGAGCGAGACGATGATCGACGGGCGGTGGGCCAAGGAGCGCGGCGACGTGGGCGGTCGGGAACGACCGATGAGATGAGGGAGCGACGCCGTGCGGGGTCCGGGCCGGGCGCTTCAGGCAAGAGGTACGAGCGACGCGCCCACCGGTTCCGCCGCCAGGCCGACGCGATGCTGGGCCCGGTCGGCCGCGCCGGGCCATCGCGACGGTTCCTCACGGTATCGGGCGCGCTTGCCACTACCGCGACCCGGGCGTAAGGTGGGGCGATGATCCGCCCGCCACGCACCGTCGCCGGCATCGCGTTTCTCGGAGGATGGACGGTGGACCGTACTCGACCGCGGGGTGACGAACGGGACCGGGCACCGCGGGTGACCTCGATGTTCCGGCGGTGGGCGATGCCTCGCCGGGTCCTGCGGGACGAGTTGCTCGACGGGATCGACCTCGACGGTGCGGAATTGGCAGCCAACCTTCGCGACATCCGGCGGGTGAACCGGCTGGCGGGAGGGACGCGGGCGACGATGCGGGCCCTGCCCGCTCTGGCGGAACGCGTCCCGGCGGGACGCCCCCTCGTGATCCTCGACCTGGCGACGGGCTCGGGCGACATCCCGGCCGCCGTGCTGCGCTGGGCGGATCGGACCGGCCGGGATGTCGAGATGATCGCCAGCGACCTATCCCCCGCGATCCTGACCGAGGCCCGTTCGCACCTGGAGGACTGGCCGGGGGTGCGATTCTCGACCCACGACGCCCGGTCGGTGCCCATGCCAGACCGGTCGGTCGACATCGTCCTGTGCGCCCTGGCGCTGCACCACTTCGCCCCCGCGGAGGCCGTCGCGGTGCTTCGGGAGATGGCCCGGCTGGCGGGGACCGGATTCATCCTCAACGACATCACCCGGAGCCGGCCCGGTCATCTCGCGGCCTGGGTCTCCTCCCGGCTCGCGACCCGGAACCGCCTGACGCTGAACGACATGCCGCTCTCGGTCCTGCGCGCCTACACCCCCGCCGAACTGCGCGACCTGCTCACGGGGGCCGGGCTACCGGGCGCGACCATCCGGCGGCACTGGCTCTTTCGGATGACAGCGGTCTGGCACCGCCCGGAGGCATCGCGATGACGCCTCAGGACGCTCGGCTCCAGACACCGGCCGGCGGCGTGCCCGCCGATGTCGAGGTGATCGTGGTCGGCGGTGGGCCCGGGGGCAGCGCCACGGCCGCGCTGCTGGTGGAGATGGGACACGAGGTGATGATTCTGGACAAGGCCCGGTTCCCACGGCATAAGGCCTGTTCGGAATACGTCAACCCCGGGGGCGTGGCCGTCCTGGAACGTCTCGGCGTGATGTCCGAGATCGACGCCCTCGGGCCGCACCGGATGACCGCGATGCGCGTTCACGCCCCGGGCGGGCGATCGTTCCTGGCCGACTACGACGGGGTCGAAGCGGGTCGTACGGCGCTCGGCCTGTCCCGGTATCGGCTCGACCACGTCCTGCTCCGGCGGGCCGAGGCCGCCGGGGCCACGGTGGTCGAGGGCGCCCACGTCCGCGGACTTCTCGTGGAGGGCGGCGCCGTGCGCGGCGTCGAGGTGACGGTCGACGGAGCCAGGCAGACGATCCGGGCTCGCCTGGTGATCGGCGCCGACGGGCGCCACTCGGTGGTCACGCGCTCGCTCGGCGTCGACGCCGCCCCGACGTGGCTCAGGCAGACCGGCCTCGTGGCGCACTACCGGGACGTGTCCGGCCTGGACCGGTTCGGGGAGATGCACGTCGGGCGCGGGGGCTACGGCGGGCTGGCCCCCCTCGAAGACGGGCTGACGAACGTCGCCTTCGTCTCCCCCGCCGGGCGAGTCGCCGGCCGGGAGAGCGGGATGCGGGAGTATTTCGAGGCCGGCATCGCGGGCCTGCCCCGGATGGCCGAGCGGCTCGCCGGGGCCCGGATGGAGGGCGCGGTCCGGGGCGTCGGCCCGATGGCCCACCGCGCGACGCGGGTCGCCGGCGACGGCTACCTGCTGGTCGGGGACGCGGCCTCCTTTCTCGACCCCTTCACCGGCGAGGGGATCTACGCCGCCCTGCGAGCCGCCGAGTTGGCCGCCCCGGTCGCGAGCGCCGCCCTGCGGCGGGGCGCGGTGACGGCCGCGTCACTGGCCCCTTACGGCGCCGCCCGGAGGCGGGTCTTCACGGCCAAGGGGGCGGTCTGCTGGATCGTGCAGGGGTTCATCCACCACCCTCCCCTGATGGACTACGTCACCCGGCGCCTCGATGAGCGGCCCCCCCTGGGGCGGCAACTCGCCAGCGTTCTGGGCAACATCGGTCCGGCCGCACCCGCCCTCTCCCCCCTCTTCCTGGCCCGGTTGCTGCGTCCGTGATCTTCGCCTCGCGGGTGAGTATGCCGTGCGGATGTGCCGGGGAACCGTCACGTCCCGGGGCCGGGCGGTATGATTCCCACCCGGGCGACGGGTTCAGGGCGGAGGGTCAGACATGCATACCGAGAACACGGTCGCGATGCGGGGCGACCTGGACCGCATCGTCGAACTCGCGGCCGATGTCGAGCGCTGGCCGGACATCCTGCCCCACTACCGCTGGGTGACCCTCTTAGAAGGAGGCGGGGACCGGAAGACCGTGGAGATGGCGGCCCGTCGAGAGCGGATCCCGGTCAAGTGGCGCGCGATCCAGACGATCGACCGGAGTGGGCCGACCCCGGTCATCACCTATCACCATATCTGGGGCGCGACGCGGGGCATGGACGTCGATTGGACCTTCGTCCAGTCCGCGGACGAGGCCCTGGTCACGATCCGGCACGACTTTCGTCCAGCCTGGCCCCTGATCGGCCCGACGCCGGTCGGCCGCCTGATCGCGGACCGGATCATCGGTCCCCACTTCGTCGGCCACATCGCCGGCCAGACGCTCCAGACGATCAAAGAGATGGTCGAGGCCGAGCGCCTTGCCGCCGGATAGTGGCATCGCCCGAGCCGCACCCGGGTCACGATGTCGTGCCCGGCGCCCACGAGGGACGAGACGAGGAAAGGGACAGCATGCAGCGTTCACGCGGGAACGGCCGGAACAACCGGGGCGTCGTGATCACCGGGATCGGCCCGATCACGCCGATCGGCAACGGGGCCGAGGCGCTGTGGGATGGGGTCCGGCGCGGGGTATCCGCGGTCGGCCCGATCCGGGCCTTCGATCCCTCGCCGTTCGGTGCCCGCATCGCGGCGGAGGTCGACTTCGAACCGCTCGACTTCATGAACCCGAAGAAGGCACACCGGCTCGATCGCTTCTCCCAGTTCGCCCTGGCGTGCTCCCAAATGGCCGTCGCAGACTCGGGCCTGACGGCGGCCGAGATCGAGCGGGCCGGGACCGGTATCTACACCGGTTCGGCCCTGGGTGGGGTCGCGTTCGCCGAGGAACAGCACATGGCCTACATGAAGGGTGGTCTGCGCGCGGTCAGCCCGATGCTGGCCCTGTCGGTCTTCGGGGGCGCCTCGGCCAGCAACGTCGCGATCGAATTGGGACTCGACGGGCCGTCGGTCGCCAATGCCAACTCCTGCGCCAGCGGCCTGATCGCCATCGGCGAGGCGGCCCGCCTGATCCGATCCGGCCAGGTCGACGCGATGCTGGCCGGGGGCATCGAGGCCCCACTGGCCCCGCTGACCTTCGGCGCCTTTGCCCTGATCCGGGTCCTCAGCACGCGCAACGACGACCCGGGCACGGCCAGCCGCCCGTTCGACGCTGGCCGGGATGGTTTCGTGATGGCCGAGGGCGGCACGATGCTGGTCCTGGAGGCCGAGGACCACGCCCGGGCCCGGGGCGCCACCGTCTACGGCCGGGTCCTCGGCTACGCGACGACCAACGACGCCCACCACATGACTGCCCCCCGGCCGGACGGCTCCCGGGCCGCCCGGGCCATCACGGGTGCACTCGCCGATGCCGGGCTGCCAGCGACCGAGATCGGCCACGTCTATGACCACGCCTCCTCGACCGTGCTCAACGACCCCACCGAATGCCGGGCGATCCGCCTCGCCCTCGGCGACCACGCCGACGGGGTCGAGGTCGGCGGCACCAAGGGGCTACACGGCCACGCCCTCGGCGCGACCGGCGCCATCGAGACGGCGATCGGCGTGCTGGCGATGACCCACGGGCACCTCCCCGGCACGGCCAACCTGGCCGAGCAGGACCCAGCCTGCGACCTCGCGGTGACCCCCCCGGGCGGACGGGATGCGGAGATTCGCTACATGCTCAAGAACTCGTTCGGATTCGGGGGCATCAACGCCAGCCTGGTCCTGGGAGCGGCATAGGGGTCCGCGCCGGGATCGGGCGGTTCGGCCTCCGGTGACGGCGAGGGCGGGAGCCGTTCCGCCGCGTGCGACGTGAAGCGGGTGGGCGCCACGGGGTCATCGCGGAACGGTCGCGTCTGTCGAACCCGGAAGGACACGAGGTGCTTCCCCACGCGGGCGTGGGTCTCGACATTTCACGGCGGGGTCCAAACGCTCTGGCCCGACGGCGACCGACGGGCTCGCAACCCGGTTCATCGCCGTCCACACCACGGCGTCTCGCGGCGAATGACCGGCCGGACCGGCCATGCCGGTATCCCGGCCCAACGGTTGGATCGTGCGTAACGCCGAGCCGGTTGACGGCACCCAACGTGCTAGGGAAAGGGTGAAGGTCCAGAGGGCGCCCGCGGGTCGCTGGACGGGCTCGATAAGGTGGTCGACGATTCCACGGCTGACCCCGTCGCGGCGGGGGCGAGCGGCCTGGCGAGAGGGTTTCCCCCATGGACGCGCTGGGCGACGCGCTCACGTATATCCAGGACAATCCCGAGCGATTCTGGCGAGCGGTCACCGTCCATGTTCGCCTCAGCGCGACCGCGCTGTTGCTGGCGATGGCGGTGTTCATCCCGATCGGGGTGATCGTCTCCCGCAGCCGGCGGGTCGGCCCGTCGCTGGTGGCGACCGTCGCCGCCTTGCGGGTCATCCCCAGCCTGGCCCTCCTATTTCTCCTGTTCCCGATCCTTGGCCCCGGTGAGGACACCGCCCGCTGGGCGTTGTTCGTCCTGGCCGGTCCCGCCCTGGTGATCAACACCGACGCCGGGCTCCGGAACGTCTCCGCCGCCGTGATCGAGAGTGCCCGGGGGATGGGGATGACCTCGTCCCAAGTCTTCACCAAGATCCAGGTCCCCCTGGCCCTGCCGGTGATCGTCGGGGGAATCCGGACCGCCAGCATCGAGATCATCGCCAGTGCCGTCCTCGCCGCCTACATCGGGGCGGGCGGGCTCGGCAACTTCATCACCAG
>JBBJOE010000196.1:0-5650 GCA_037721765.1 Thermomicrobiales bacterium | reverse complement strand
CTCGGCGGCGTGCTGGTCGGTGCCATCGGCGCCCCGCTGGCGATCGGCATCGACGCCCTCTCCTTCGTGCTCTCCGGCACCCTGCTCGGCCGGATCACGACCACCGAGCCAGCCATCCCGCCCAGCGCCGGGCCGTCCGTGGCCGCGATCCGGCGGGAGACCGCCGAGGGCATCCGGGAGGTGTGGCGGGACGGCCGCCTGCGGGCGATCGCCGCCTGTGGCATGACGACTTCCGTCTTCGGCTGGGGCTTCCTGGCGATCTACGTCCTGTTCATGACCCGTGAACTCGGGTTCTCCCCCGGCACCATCGGCTTGGTCCTGACGATGGGCGGCATCGGCTCGGCCCTCGGCGCCCTGCTCGTCGGCCCGGCGACCCGCCGCCTGGGGATCGGCGGTACGATCATCTGGGCCCAGTTGGCCAACACCCTGGGCAGCCTCTCCATCCCGCTGGCGATCCTCGTACCCGGCTGGGCCGTCCCCATGCTGGCCCTCTCGGAAATCGTCCAGTGGGGCGCCCTGACGCTCTTCGCGGTCGTCCAGATCAGCCTGCGCCAGGCCATCGTTCCCGCCCGCCTCCAGGGCCGCGTCACCGCCAGTATGCGAACCCTGACGACGGGCGGCGCCGCCCTCGGCGGCCTCGGCGGCGGCTACCTGGGTGGCCTGATCGGCCTCGGCCCGGCCCTGATCATCCTCGGCCTGGGCATGGGCCTCGCCGTCGTCTGGGCCGCCGCCTCCCCCCTCCGCGGCCTGCGCGACATCCCGGCGGCGGCCGGTTAGGTCCGCGTCGGTGAGACGGTCCGCACCGGCGCGGGGATCACCCGGGCGACCGGGTACAATCCCGCATCGCGTGCGGGTGGCATCGAGCGGATGGGAACGGGACGATGAATGATCGGGACGCATCCGGGGCGGGGCACCTGTTCGCCGGGATCGACGGCGGCGGGACGAAGACCACCGTGGTCCTCGTCGACGCCGAGGGGGTCGAGCGGGGCCGGGCCACCGTCGGCGGCTCCAACTACGCCGCCGTCGGCCAAGAGACCGCCCTCGCCAACATCCGCACCGCCGTCCGCGAGGCCCTCGCCGCCGCCCGCGTCGCCCCGGACGAGACGACCGGCCCGGGCGAGGGCGTCTCGGACGATGCCGCGGGTCAGGCCGCCAGGCGCCGTTTCGGCGACGACCGGGCCCTTGACGGCCCCTCCGCCGGGGATGCGTCCGTCTCGGGCGGCTCATCCCCGATCGCGGCTGCCTGGATCGGCCTGGCCGGCATCGACCGGCCCACCGATCGTGAGCGGCTGATGCCCGCCCTCTCTACCCTGGCGACGACGGTCGAGGCCGGCAACGACGCCGAGTTGATCCTCTCCGCCCTGCCGGACGCCCGCGGCGTCGCCGTGATCGCCGGCACCGGCTCGATCGTGCTCGGCCGCGACGCCCGCGACGAGATCACCCGGGCCGGCGGCTGGGGCCACGTCTTCGGCGACGAGGGCAGCGGCTACGAACTCGGCCGCCGCGCCCTCCAGATGGCCGCCCGGGCCAGCGACGGCCGCGGCCCCGACACCGCCCTGCTGCCCGGCATCATGGCCGCCTGGTCCCTCACCCATCCCTCCGAGATGATCGAGCAGGTCTATTTCCACGTGGACAAGGCCGGCATCGCCCGCCTCGCCGGCGTCGTCCTGGCCAGCGCGACGGCCGGCGACGCCGTCGCCGTGGCCCTGCTCGACGAGTCGGTCGACGAGCTGGCCCTGGCCGTCGAGGCCGTCGCCCGCCGCCTGGAGTTCCCCGGCGGCGCGGTCCCCCTCGCCCTCGGCGGCGGCCTGCTCTGCCGCGAGCCCGCCTTCCTCGACCGCTTCGGTCGCCGCCTCGCCCGCGGCGTCACCGTCGGGCGCCGCGAACTCGTCCCCGACGCCGCCCTGACCGCCGCCCGCGCCGCCCGCTCCCTCGTCCCGGTCAGTTGCTGACCCGGTCTCCCACGGAGAAGCAGAGTGTCCAACCGGCCCCGCCCGATACCCTACGGTCTCCCGGCGCACCCATCTCCGTCCCCCGTCCCCTAACCACAATGCCGGTTGTTCCCGACACCCGGCGGGGGTATGACTAGGGGGACGAGGTGACGACGCCCCGGCCATCCCCAATGTTCCTCACCATCGTGGCGATCGTCGTCGGGCCGGTGTCCGAACCCGCGGCTCAGAGAACGGTCCGGTCTCGCCTGATCCCGTTGCGCCCGTGACCGCGTTGCCACCGGCTGGTGTCATCGCACCCACCGGCGGGTGTCGTCGCACCCACCGGCCGCACCGGGGCGGAATCGGTCGTGCATCGGATTTCCATCGTTGCCGGCACGGCTTCGACTCGGTCCAGCCACCCGGGCCGCCGCCCCGGAACCGCCGGGAGGTGCGACGGACGGCTCGCGTCGGATTGAGATGGCTCGTTTACCCCAACCCGACCATCGTTCATCTGCCGTCACGACCGATCTCCCGACCCCATCAGCCCTCACCCAAGGACGACCCCCTTCCCCATGGCATCCGACCGCTTCGATCACCACCCGCACCCGCCATCCCCCAACGGGCGCACCCCGCGTCCATCGAAACCCTTCTCCCGCCGCGACGCCCCAAACGGCGCCTCTCCCCACGTCACCGCCGGTCCGGCCGGGGCCGCGCCGCCTCCGGGCGGGCCCGGCGGCTTCGGTCCCCGCTGGCGGGGCGTCGTCCGCGGGGCCCGGGAGACGGGCCGGGCCGTCGTCCGCGTCCTCCGCCTGGTCTGGGCCACCAGTCCCCGCCTGACGATCCTGCTCGCGGTCATGACCCTGGCCCAGAGCCTGGTCCCCGCCGCCCAGGTCCAGCTCCTCCGCTCCCTGACCGACGCCGTCGTCAACGGCGCGACGGGAGGCGGCGGCGACGACGCCCTCCGCCTGGTGATCTGGCTGGCCGCGATCCAGGCCGTCCTCTTCGTCGGTTCCAGCCTGGCCCAGACCCTCGGCAACATCGCCCAGCAGCTGCTCCAGGAGCGCCTGGCCATCCACGTTCAACTCCTGATCATGGGCCACGCCAACACCCTGGACCTGGTGGACTTTGAGAACGCCGCCTACTACGACCAGCTCCAGCAGGCCCAGCGCGAGTCGGCCAACCGCCCCGTCCAAATGGTCTCCCAGGTCTTCAACCTGGCCCGCTCGGTCATCACCTTCGTCTCGATCACGGCGATCCTCTTCGCCCTGTCGCCCTGGGTCGCCGCGGCCGCCCTCGTTTCCCCCATCCCGGCCTTCATCTCCGGCTCCCGCTACGGCTGGTGGGGATTCCTCCAGATGCGCCGCCAGTCCCCGACCCGCCGCATCCTCAGCTACCTGACGACCCTGATGACGACCGACGAGTATGCCAAGGAGGTCAAGCTCTACACCCTCGGCGACCACTTCCTGGCTCGCTACCGGCGGACCGCCGATAGCTACTACGAGGAGACCCGCTCCCTGCTCCTGCGGCGCTACCTGTCCGGGTTCGGGTGGGGCGCGCTGACCATCCTCGCCTCGGCCGGGACCGGCCTCTACGTCGCCTGGCTCGCCGTCCGGGGTCGCGTCTCGATCGGAGAGTTCGCCGCCTTCAGCGCCGCCATCATCCAGGTCCAGGGCGCCTTCCAGGGTATCCTCGGCGGCGTCCAGGGCATCTACGAACACGGCCTCTACCTCTCGACCCTCTACGACCTGCTCGACCGCAAGCCGGCCATCGCCGCCCCGGCGGCGCCCGTCCCCGTCGCCCGGCCGTTCCGGCGCGGGGTGGAGTTCCGCCACGTCACCTTCCGCTACCCCGGCAACGACGAACCTTCCCTCGAAGATGTCTCCTTCACCATCGAGCCGGGAGAGACCGTCGCCCTGGTCGGCCGAAACGGCGCCGGCAAGACGACCCTGGTCAAGCTGCTCGGCCGGCTCTACGAACCCACGGAGGGCGAGATCCTGATCGACGGCCGGGACATCCGCGACTACGACCCGGTCGAGCTGCGGAAGCAGTTCTCGGTCATGTTCCAGGACTACGCGACGTACCAGTTCAGCGCCGCCGACAACATCGGCGTCGGCGACGTGGACCGCGTCGCCGATGAGGCCAAGATCGCCCGGGCCGCCGCCCGGTCCGGCGCCGACGAGGTGATCGGCCACTTGCCGGAGGGCTACGCCACCACCCTCGGCAAGTGGTTCGACGGCGGCCACGAACTCTCGGGCGGCGAGTGGCAAAAGGTGGCCCTGGCGAGGGCCTTCATGCGCGACGCCCAAATCCTGATCCTCGACGAGCCGACCGCCGCCCTCGATGCCCAGGCCGAGCACGACCTCTTCAGCCGGATCAGCGACCTGACCGCGGGCCGGATCGCCCTGTTCATCTCGCACCGCTTCTCGACCGCCCGGATGGGTGACCGCATCTTCGTCCTGGAGCGGGGCCGCCTGGTCGAGTCCGGCACCCACCTGGAATTGATGGCCCTCGACGGCCGCTACGCCGGTCTGTTCGAACTCCAGGCCGCGAGCTACCGGTAGCGGGGACATCGGTGTCCGGAACGCGGAACGTGCGGTGCGGTGCGGCATGAAACGGCATGGGCATGGGTGACGAGGCCACGCCGTCGTCTGAAGTGACGTGACGAGAGGGAGACCACACCATGACCCTGACGATGGGGACCGGCCCATTCGCCCCGAAGCGTGGCGGCGAGTTCAACTTCGACACGGCGGCCCTCAAGCCGCACACCCTCTATTTCGAGCCCAGCCCGAAGCGAGTCCGGGTCGAGTTCGGCGGCGAGACCGTGGTCGACACCCGCCGGGCCAAGACGCTGCACGAGACGGCGGCCCTGCCCGTCTACTACCTGCCGCTCGCCGATGCCCGGATGGACCTCCTGGAACCGACCGGCCACACCACCCACTGCCCCTTCAAGGGCGACGCGTCGTACTGGACCATCCGGGCGGGCGGGCAGGTCGCCGAGAACGCCGTCTGGGGCTACCCGGAACCGCTCACCGGTGCCCCGGCGCTGGCTGGCCATGTCGCCTTCTACGCCGACCGGATGGACGCCTGGTACGAGGAGGACGATCGTGTCCTCGGCCATCCCCACGACCCCTACCACCGCGTCGATGTCCACCAGAGTTCCCGCCATGTCCGGATCTCCCTCGAAGGTGAGGTCTTGGCCGAGTCCGACCGGCCGAAGATGGTGTTCGAGACGGGCCTGCCGCCCCGCTACTATCTCCGTCCCGAAGATGTCCGGACCGACCTGCTCACCCCGAGCGCGACCTCGGCCATCTGTCCCTACAAGGGCGTCGCCAGCCACTGGACCCTGCGCGTCGACGGGCGCGAGGTCGTTGACGCGGCCTGGAGTTATCCAGAACCGCTACCGGAGGCGAGCTCCGCACCGGGCTGGGTCTGCTTCTACGACGACAAGGTCACCGTCGAGGTCGACGGGGAGCGCAGTGGGTAGGGGATGACACGACGGACGGCGGCGGGGCCGAGGCGGCGCCCCCGGCCGGGGGGGTGCCGCGGCGGGGGACGCGGGGGAGGGAGGGAAGAGGTCGCCGGGCGGCTGGCTGGTCCGGCCCGGCGGGGAAGGGAGTCCGGTTAGGGCCGGCCGGCCCGGCGCAGCGCGATCAGGGTGATCGACACCCCACCGATCAGGGCGATGATCATCAGGAGCAGGGTGGACTCCGCGGCTGTCG
>JBBJOE010000195.1:0-5650 GCA_037721765.1 Thermomicrobiales bacterium | reverse complement strand
GGCCCGGGGACGAGATCACGGTGCTGCTCGCGGCGGGGCCGTACGCGATGCCGGTCGGGGACCTGGCCGCCATGCACGCGGAAGCGCGCGAGGGACACGAGACACGGTCGATCCCCGCCGTCTCCCTGGACCAGCTACTGACCCTGGCCCAAAGGCTCCTGGCGGAGCGAACTGGGCAGCCCTGACGTTACCTCACGCGGTCGGCAAGCGGGACCGCCCATCTTCCGCTACAGTGTGTGCCCGGCGGATAGCAGATACGGCGAGGGGGGATGATGGACGTCATGGCGACGCACCACGTCCTGGTCATCGACGATGCCGACGACCTGCGGGCCCTCTTCCGTGACATCCTGGAAGGGGAGGGTTACCGGGCGACCCTCGCCGCCACCCCGCCGGGCATCGAGGACATCGTCCGACTCGGCCCCGGCCTGGTCATCCTCGACCTCCTCCTGGGGACCGACGAGGCGGCGGCGTGCGATCTGCTCGTGGCCATGCGAGGGGACGAGCGATTGCGGTCCGTGCCGGTGATCCTCTGCTCGGCCGCGACCGGGCGCATCGACGATCTCCGAGCGGAGTTGGACGCGTTGGGGACGGTGATCATCCCCAAACCCTTCGAGCTCGATGCGTTCCTCTCGACCGTCACGACGTGCCTGGCCGTTTCACGGGATCACTCGTCCGGTCGTCCGTGACCGCCATGACGGGGAGTGGTCGCTCGACCTCGTCGATCAGGTCATCCAGGGCCGCGGCGAGCGTGTTGGCCGCCGACTCGATCTCCAGCAGGTCCGATCGTACCTGATCCATGGTGACCCCCGCCCCGCGCCCACAGCGCATCCGCAGCAACTGGGCCCGCCCCTTGACCGCCGTGAGCGGGGTCTTGAGCTCGTGCACCGCGGCGATGACGAAGGCGTCCTGGGCACGCTCGGCCTCCCGCAGTTCACCGAGGACCCGGTCACGGGCCTCGACCGTCCCGCGCAACGCGATGTTGGCCCCCGCGAGGAGTGTCACCGCCGAATGCAAGCGATCCCGGCAGGCGGCCAGAGCCCGGCCACCCGTCGTGGCTGGGGCCGACTCGCCACGTTGACGGCCGTGCCGGGAGACATTGGGAGGAGTGCGGTGCGTCTCCATATCGAGATCCTTGGGCGACGGGGCTGGTGCCAGCAACACTGCCGGTCAAGATGAGTCCCCTGTGCGGTCACCTACCTGCTGTCGCTTCACGGGTCGGTACGCACCCGGGGTGCCATTGGCACCCGAGGCTACGGCGCACGGGCCAGCCTCGGTGTCTGCATCGTCTGAGACGAGGGTTCGGGAAAGCCCGATAGAGTTCGCTCCGACCGTCCACCCTGTCACCATGCCTGGTGTGGACTTAGCCTGACAGCGCACTCCCCCGACTGCCTCCAACTGAGCTACACCCGCCCAGGAACCCCAGCACGCCTCTCGACCACGCGCGTGGTTGCTCAGGACCGGGTAGTACCCTGGCATCATCCGTGACGCCTTGCAGGTGGGCGAAATCGCGGCCCCGACCCAGGATGCACCGGGGCGCTGATTCCCCTGCCGCGTGACGTCACGCTCCCTGGGGAGTCCCGCCCGTCATGGGGTCGACCCTTCCGTCGAGGCAATGGGGACACGATGCCGTTTACCCGAGTCCAGTCCGGTCAGGCCCAACTCGGAACCGTGACGTCAGTCATTGCCGTCGCACGAGGGACAGGGTCATGATGGCGACCACCCCCGATTGGGTCCTGGGCGACGAACCCGCCTCGATGACCACCTCCCCGGTGAAATGATGAGCAGGGTGTCGTGGTCGGGGTGCTGGCACACCGCGTCAGCCTTCAGGGTTACCCCCCAGGCCGGCGGTGATGCCCGGCGGCCCGGAGATGGTGGATGACCCGATGCGGGACGTCTGGGTGGGTGCCGTGCCTCGCCGTGGAGAATGCGCACCGGTGACACTAGGGGGTGTCAAAGGGTCGGCCTCTGGGAGTCCGCCACATCCGGCGTGCTCCCGAGATCGTCATCGGTCCGAGCCGATTGCCCGCCCGGAGAGTCACGGGTCACCGGTCGTTGGAGGCCGGGGCTACTTGGCCGTGACGCGAACGAGGAAGGCAACGACGATGGACCGTCCGACCACCGCCCCGGACGTCGCGCACGCCAGCTTGACCCCGGCGCTCGTCCTCCAGGTCTGTGATCAACTCGTGGCGGGTGATACGCTCTCGCTCCGCCCGCTCGTCGACCGCCTCCTTACCGAGGGTGTACCCGCGATGGCGATCGCCATTGGTCTGATCGACCCGGTGCTCGTCGAGGTCGGTGAGCGGTGGGCGTGTCAGCGGATCGTCATCGCCCAAGAGCACGTGGCGACGGCGGCCTGCGAACGTGCCCTCGGCCAACTGGCGTTGGCCCTCTCGCCGGTCTTCGACCGGGGCGGCACGGCGGTCGTTGGCTGCCCGGAGGGCGAGAGGCACGCCGTCGGGGCCAGGATCGTGGCTGACTGGCTGCGGTCCGACGGCTGGCGGGTGCTCTACATGGGAGCCGACGTCCCCAACGAGGAGTTCGTTTCCAGCGTTGTCGCAAGTGGCGCCGCACTCGCCGCGATCACGGTGACCAGTCACCAGAATGTCCCCTCCGGCCAGGATTTGGTCCAACGGTTGCGCGCGGCGGACGCCGGGGTCCGGATTCTGGTCGGAGGCGGTGCCGCCGATCCCGGTGACTATCCCCAGGCCGACGTGGTGGTTGGCCGCGATCTCCGCGCGGCCGTCCCAATCATCGCGGGGATCGGTCTGGCAGATCGGGAGACATCTCCGTGACTGTACCGTTCGCCGGGGACAGCCTCCACGCCGTACTCCTTGCCGATCCCGACCTCGTCGCCGTGGTCTCCGATCATTCGGGCACGGTGACCTGGATCAATGAGGCGGCGGCGGCGATCGGCTGGCAGTTGGGTGACGACGCCCGGGCAGTGCTGCCGTCATCGGATGCCGGTGCATACCCCGCGTGGATGACGTCGTCTACTGACGGCGACGTCCTGGAGGTACGGGGCGGGGCGCGGCCCGGAACCACCGGGAGGCAGACGGTCCTGTGGCGTATCGTGAACTCCGAACGCGACCCCCCGCAGGTCGTCTGGCTCGGACGGGACGCCACCGGTGATTTCGCGTTGGCCGGGGAACTGGCCGAGCGGACCCTGGACCTGGACGAACTGGTCCGGCTGGGGACCGCCCTCGCGGACGCGACCACCGCCCCGGTAATTCTCGACGAGCTGTCGGCTAGTTTGCGGATTCTGACCGGTGCCGATAGCGTTTTCCTCTCGGTAATCATCCGCGAGCGCCGCGCACTGATGCGTTTGGAACCGTCCGGTCTGTCGGCGGTCGACCCCGGGCTGGGGACAATCGAGCGGGATTCAACCCGTGTCAATGAAGTCTTCGTCGTGGCCCCGGGTATCGGGGACCTCCCGTTCGACCCCGGCCAGGCGATGATCCGTCAGGCGCTCTGCGGTACCTTTGCCATCGACGACGAGCAGCGGCTGGTGGCCATGGCGTGGCGGCGGAACGAAGGTCGCTCCGACGCCGCCCGGAGATTGTCCGTCGTGATGGCCGTCGGGCGACAAGCCGCGATGGCACTCGCCCGTGCCTCGTTGCTGGCGCGGCTCGAATGGCAATCGCTGACCGATCCACTCACCGGTCTTGACAACCGCCGGTCGTTCGACCGGCGGTTGGCCCAGACGAACGCGGCGGCCCAACGCCTTGGACAGGAGGTGGCGATCTTCGCCGTCGACTTGGACAATTTCAAGCAGACCAACGACCGATTTGGTCACGCCGCGGGGGACGCGGCATTGGTCGCGGTCGCGGAGCACCTGCGACGCGTCATGCGATCGGAGGACCTCGTGGCGCGCGTCGGTGGCGATGAGTTCGTGGTGGCGGCGATCGTCCCGGACGAGACGGTGGCGCAGCGCACCGCCGACCGATTAGTGGACCGAAACGACCCGGGCGCGCGGGACCGACCACCATTGACTGTTGGTATCGCCATCGGCGACCGTGACCGCGGGCTTCTCCAGCAGGCGGATGCAGCCCTTTACCGGGCCAAGGCCGCCGGCAAGGGTGGGTGGTGCCTGGCGCCGAGAGACCCGAACGGAGCACCACCTTCTGTCCCAGTGGATGGAGCCTCCCGGTGATCGCTTCGTGAGACGCCGATCGGGCCGGTGAACCGGCGCTGTGCTTACACGACGGCACCGCACCACGCCGGGCGACATCACGGTCACTGAACAGCTAGAATTCGGTCATCCCCGGCATGCCAGTGACCAGCCGCCGACACCGTCGATGCGACGATGGACCGGCCCGCACGGCCGCTTCCTGAGCGCCCCGTGACAAAGTGGTGACAAAGTCTCCCCGGGCCTGAGAAAACCTCAATGGGTACGCCACTTTTCGTGCTGTGGTGCCGGGTGAGGGACTTGAACCCACACGGCCTCGCGGCCACCAGCTCCTAAGGCTGGCGTGTCTGCCAATTTCACCAACCCGGCGCGTTCCGGAGCCCGATGGTGCCCGCGTCGCGGCGGACCGGATCGCACGGACGGAGTGTAGCCAAATGGCCCACTTCCCTGCCAGTCACCCCAACCAGCCACCGACCCGTTCCTGCCCCTGCCCCCGTCGTCAGCCCGTGCTACCATCGGCGCCGACGAGTCCACCACCTCCCCACCTCCCTGGAGTGCCCGACGTGCCCTACCGACGCCTCCTGGCCCGGACCGGCCGGACCTGGCCGAACCGGATCATCCTCCCCCTGAGTGGCGCCCCCCTGTCCTGATTCCCGACGCGGAGGACAGCGGGAGCAACGGCGTCATCATCGACCTGGCGCATCGCTCCCCCAAACCGGGGAGACACCCTCGTGCCCACGCCACCATCACCCCTCGACCCGACCACCGGCGTTCACGATGCGCGGCTCCCTGACCCCAACACTGCCGGGAAACCGGCGACCGGCGACGGGTCGGTGACCGGACGGACGCGGACGGTATCGGGGAGGTCCGGACGGGACGTACCGATGTCGACCAGCCCGCCGCGTGCCCACGCGCCGGGCCTGGCTACCGCCTCGGCAACCGCGGACCTCGCGGCCCCGATCACCTCGCCCGGGGATTATCCGTCAGCGACCTCGTCCCCCGGGGCCGATTCCGAACCGGCCGGCGCGGTGGGCTCCGTCGCCCGACGAGACTCCCCGGAGTCCGGACCACTCGATTCTCCACCATTGTCCGACCTCGATCGGGTCGGAACATCGGCCGAATCCGATCCGACATCAGGCATGCCAAACCCGCCACTCGCGGGTGCCATGGCCGCGACGCCACCAGACGTGATCGCCTCGGGGACCACGCCGGACGACGCGGGTCCCGTCTCGGGATCGGGCCCGATGGCGGGCGCGATCCGCGCCGGAGCGCCCGCCTCTCTGCCCCCGCTCCACCGGCAACGGGACTTCGTCGCCCTCTGGACCGCCCAGTCGGTCTCCCAATTTGGGTCCCACGTCTCGCTGCTGGCCCTGCCCCTCGCCGCCGCCGTCACGCTTGACGCCTCCCCGGCCCAGATGGGGCTCCTGACCTCGGCCGAGCGGATGCCCTTCCTCCTCTTCGGCCTGCTGGCCGGGGTCTGGGTCGACCGGCGGCGACGGCTGGGCCTGATGGTCTGGTCCGACT
>JBBJOE010000194.1:0-5683 GCA_037721765.1 Thermomicrobiales bacterium | reverse complement strand
AGACCATGAGCCAGCAGACCGCCATCGACGAGAAGGGCCAGAAGACGATCGCCGACTATCTCGGTGACTCGCTCGCCCTCGAAGGCCACATCGAAGAGGCGCTCGATCGCCAGTTGTCGTCCACCAAGGACGACCCGACCGCTGGCCCGGCAGTGCAGCGCTTCCACGACATGGTGAAGGCCAACAAGGAAGCCCTCAAGGCGCATCAGAAGATCGTCGGTACCACCGCGGGGAACCCGGTCGTCGAAATCGGGGCCAACGTCCTCGGCAAGGCCGCCGGACTGATCGACAAGCTGCGGACCGAGGGCGTGTCGAAGATCCTCCGGGACGACTACACCGCCTTCAACATGGCCGCCGTCAGCTACACCATGCTCCACGCGACCTCGCTCGCCCTCGGGGACCAGCGGACCGCGACGGTCGCTGCCACCTGCCTCCGTGGCCACGCCAAGGCGATCCAGGAGATCAACCACATCATCGCCGATGTCGTGGTGCGGGAACTTCAGAAGGACGACCACACCCTGGCCGACCCGATGGCCGCCACCAAGAACCGCGCCGCAGTCGACTCGATCTGGAAGGAAACCGACCAGGCCAACGGGTAATCCCCGTCCTCCGGATGATCTCGTCGAAATCGGAGCGGGCCCCCCGCCCAGGCCGGGGGGGCGCCCGGTTTTGTGGGGTTTGGACACCAGCCCGGTGCTCCACGTTGGGACATTCAACAACCTCCCCAGGCAGGATGGGAGACCGGGCTCACCAGTGGACCTCCACCCGTGTGCCGATCGTGGCGAAATCCCAGATGCGCTCGATCGCCCACGGGGCGATGGCGATGCAGCCTCCCGTCGGTCCGTTGCCGCCCCCATCAAGCAGGTAGCCGTTCTTGTCGAGCGAGTACGAGTGGAACCCGTTTGCCCGGTACGAGTCGAACGCGATGTAGTGGCTGACGTAGGACCGGCCCCAATCGGTCCAGGTCAAGTCCTCTTCGCGGGCGAAGACGGTGAAGGAACCGTTCGAAGTAGCGTAGAACCCACTTTCGCTCTGGTCCCAACCCATCGCACCCCAGACGGTGTAGGTTGCCTCGCCACCCTCGTAGAGGGTCACCAAGCCGGAAGACCGGTCGACATCGATCCATCGGTTCCCCTGCCAGCCCCCATGGGGAGACCCGCCGGGTCCGGAGCCGCCGACCCCGCCGGGAAGCCCCAGGTAAACGCCCATGGCGTAGCCGTGGACATCGCCATACTGGACTTCGTAGTACCCGGAATCGCTCGGTCCCCACCAGACGTCGAGTGTCTCGCCCCAGATCGCCTGGGCGACCACTGGCGCGTCGACTCGCGGCTCGGACCGGATGTTCAGCACGTCGGTCGCCACGGTCACCAGGTCACCCGCCGCCACCGGCCCCGGCCCGGCGGTTCCTACCAGGCTCGCGCCGAGGATCGCGATGATCAGGAGGACCGATCGAGCGTTGTCTCGCGCCGATCGGCACCTTGGCCCCCCACGCGATACCGGCGCTCCCGGCGCCGATTGACCGGTTTTCACGTACGCTTCGCCCGCGGGCGGTTCATGACCGACCACGGGACTCCCGGATGTCCACACCTCGTTCCCTCCTCCAAATACCCCCCGATGCGGACCGCCTGCCAGCGGTCGCCCACCGGCCACTCCCTGACACCCCGCGACGCCAGCCACGACGGGAACGGTGTGTCTCCCTCGCATTGTACCGACTCCGTTGCGGCTCGGGAACGTCCAGCCTGTCACAGCCGAGCGCGGGACCAGCTCCCGGATGTTCGCGCGGCGCGACGAGGACCCGTCGCGGGCACCCCTAGACTGTACCGGCGTACCCATACGCGCGGGGCTGGGTAGCGCCCCGGGTGCCGACCCAGTATCCTGACGCGCCCCGCCGGGCCGTTCGCCCGGCGCCTGTCGCCGGTCCGGACGCGAGTGTCACGATGGGGGATGATCGATGCCGGACGCGCCGCGATTCGACCGGGCGGCGCTGCTGACGTTGGCCGAACGGCTCTTCGCCACCGTGAACGTCCCGCCGGCGGCCCGCCCGGACGCCGCCCGTCACCTGGTCTTGGCGGACGAGCGCGGCGTCGCCTCCCACGGCGTCGCCAGGCTCCCGTTCTATGTCGCCCGGTTCCGGCGCGGCCTGATTGACCCCGACGCTCCCCTGACGATCGAGCGAGAAACCATGTCGACCCTGGCACTCGACGCCCACAATGGGTTCGGCATGGTCCAGGGGCCCCGGGCGATGGCCATGGTGATCGACCGGGCAGAGACCTCCGGCCTCTGTCTGGCCACCTTGCGCCACGGCAACCACTTCGGCATCGCCGGGGCCTACACGATGATGGCCGCCCGCCGGGGGATGATCGGCGTGGCGATGACCAATGCCTCGCCCCTCGTCGCTCCGTTGTTCGGGGCGGAGGCCCGGCTCGGCACCAACCCGATCTCGGTGGCCGTCCCGACCGGTCCCGGCCCGGACGACCCGCCCGTGGTCCTGGATATGTCCACCAGCACCGTCGCCTGGGGCAAAGTCGAGATCGCTCGCCGGTCCGGCACCCCAATTCCCCTGGGCTGGGCGTTGGACGAGGGCGGCGACCCGACCTCAGATCCCCACGCCGCCCGCTGGTTGACCCCCCTCGGCGGCAGCCCCGAGACCGGGGGGCACAAGGGCTACGGCCTCGGCGTGATGGTCGATATCCTCTGTGGTCCGCTGGCGGGAGCGGCCTGGGGGACCAGGGTCAGCGGGGCCCGGGGCCCGGACCGGGCCGCCGGCATCGGCCACACCTTCATGGCGTGGCGAGTCGACGCCTTTCGCGATCCGGCGGAATTCTACGCTGACCTGGCTACCTCCCTGGCCGAGTTACGTGAAACCCCGGTCAGCCCCGCCTACCCGGGCAAGCGCGTCTTGATCCCGGGCGACCCGGAGCGAGATGCCGAGCGAGACGCCAGGCAGCGGGGGATCCCGGTCGACGCCGCCGTCGTCGCGGAATTGCGTACCCTCGCCTCTGCCCAAGGCGTGCCCTTCGACCTCGTGCCCAAGTGACACCCGGCGCGGTCGCCGCGCCTCGGGGCCGGTGTCCGCACTGCCTTACCAGACGATCCGGCGCGGGGAGATCGGGAGCACCGGAACCGTGGCGTTCCCGGATCTCACCCCGGGCGTTGCTGTGAGGACGAGCGAAATCGAGATTCGCATTGCGGCGCATTGCGGGCGCCGGGTCGTCACGTCCCGGCGGTCACGTCCCGACGGTAGGGCTCGGGGTGGGGACGATCTCGGGCGACGCGGCCGGCGTCGCGCCGTCGCCCGCGGCTCGTTCGATGCCCTCTCGTTCGGCCATCGAGATCGTCGGGTGGCTCGCCACGATGATCTCGGGTTGGGCTTGGCCGAGACGGCTGAGCACGATCAGTTCGTAGCCGTGGCCCGCTTCCAAGTCCACCTCGAACTGTGGCAACACGATTGCCTCGTCACCGCTCACCTGCAGGGCGAGCGTCAGGGTTCCGGCCGCCACGGCGACCTCTTCGGACGACTCGCCGGTGGTCAGGCCCTCCGCTAACAACGTGCCGTCGTCGAAGACTACGTCGATCGGGTCTTCACCCTCTAGGGCGTGACCGATCCTCACCCGGGCCTGGCCCTCCGGGAGCGCCCCGAGGTCTACCGTGGCCGTGCTGACCTCCACCCCGTCACCGTCCGGGACCACCAAGACCGTCACGGCCTCACCGGCCGACTGGTCAAGCGTCGCCTCGACGATCGCCTCGTCTGGGCTGGCCCCGTCCGGCACGAACCGGAGCCGGTGCTCCCCGGCCGGCAGTGCCACGAATGGCGCCACCGTCCCGGGCAAGATCGGACCCGCGATCGGCTCCCCCCCATCGTCGAGGAAGACCCATAGCGGCCCCGGTGCGCTCGCGGCATGAATCACCTGGGCACAGACCGCGTCGATGGGCCCCGTGCCGAGGATGACCCCGCAGGGGGCGACCGTCGGAGCCTTGACGGCGAAGAATCGTAGGGTCTCATTCTGTCGCTGGCCGACGACGAACACATCGTAGGACCACCCGGCCTGGATCGGGACCGCATCGAGACGGGCCAGGTCGGTGGATTCCGCGGTGGGTCGGACGATGATGTCCGTCGGTGCGGCCGACACGTCCCGATAGTCACCCGCCTCCGGGAACTCCAAGTCCTCGAACAGGGCCTCGCCGCCGCCATTGACGATGTCCAATGATCCGGCATTGGGGGCGACGTGGATGACGCGGATGCGGGCCACAGCGGGCGTGGCCAACTCACTCACGTCGACCTCGTAGACCGCCCCCTCGATGTCGTTGAGCAACCCGATCGCCGCGAATTCGTAGGCCAGGCCGTCTTCGAGGTCCTGCTCGATGTCGATCAGCGCCCCCTCGAGAGTGGAACCGGCGGGGGTCACTTGAAAGCGGTGTTCACCGGCACCAAACGGCACGAAGCCCGTCGCGCTGGGAAATTCCGCTCGCCGTACCACGAGCTGGCCATCGACGTAGATGTCGACCGGCGGGGCGTCGGGAGCCACGTGGAGGAAGCGGACCAGGGCTTGCTGAGCGGCGTCGGTTTGAGCGAACGCGCGCGAGAGCACCCCGGTATGCGATGCCGCCAGGACGAGACAGACGAGCGTCCATGCCGCCGTCCGGCTCCGGAACCGGCACTTCATCTCGCCCCTCCACCCCTCACCGGACTGGGTCGCCGCCCGTGTGGCCCGCCGTCATGCCTGGCAGATCGCGATCGTCAGCGATCGGACGGGTCGCCGGATCTGGCCTGGGATACCCTTCTCCCCGGGGAACCTCCCGCGTCAGTCCGGACATCATCGCGCCATCACACTCGCGTTGGCCCAACCCGTCAGGCGAGCAGGAGAACCAGGAATGACACGCCCACGAGCAAGGCGATCATCGCCCCGCGAATGACAAGCTCTCTTGCCGGGGT
Source organism: Thermomicrobiales bacterium (assembly GCA_037721765.1). Classification (GTDB taxonomy): domain Bacteria; phylum Chloroflexota; class Chloroflexia; order Thermomicrobiales; family UBA6265; genus JACCVE01. Next base: position 750 of record JBBJOE010000194.1, on the reverse strand, counting down.
CGCCGTGTCGGCGTCCGGCATCCGTTCGATGGTATCCAAGACGGTTCCTCCAGCCAGGTCCCTAGTGTCTCGACCCGATGCTACGCGGCGGGTGTCCGCCTGTCAACGCCAGTGAGAGCGCACGTCCCGGCAATCCCCGCGCCCCGGGTCCGCTCCACCGAGTCACGGTCTCCCCACGCACGATCCGCGCCCCTCTCGCCAGAGCTCACGCGCGTCGATCGTGCTGGAGGAAAGCGCCGACCGTCCCCCGTCGCCACGACACCAAGAACCGCCGGGCCAAATCGATGATGACCGGCAATTCGAGGTAATCGATCCCGATCGCGACCCAAGCCAGCCACCCGTCAATCAGGCTCGCGTCCCCCGTCGAGGCACGTACGACGAACTCGTCGGTGATCCAGTAGATATGGAGCCACTGCGAGTTGAGGAAGAACAGAAACATCACGCTGCGCCAGGTGAACCGCTTGCGGAGGTCGTTGACATAGACGAGGGACGTGCTGATCAGGGCCGGGATCTCGGTGTAGTCCACCAAGAGGATCAGGTATTCGAAAAATCCGTCGAGCGAGAGGAGGCGCTCGCCCGCCACCCGGAACCAGACCACGTCGGTGGTCAGCCAGAACAGGTGGACCAACTGGAGGAGGAAGAGCCCGAGGGTAACACCGACCGTGAGCCGGTCGTGCCGCTCGTACCACCGCCAGAACCGGCGCACCGCGTCCATTACCGTCCCCGTTCGCGATTGAGACTCATTCGCAT
>JBBJOE010000193.1:0-5686 GCA_037721765.1 Thermomicrobiales bacterium | reverse complement strand
AATGACAGCGGAGCCCGGTCCCCAAAGAGGGGACCGGGCTCCGCTGTGTTCCTCGTTGCACACGGACTTGTGGCCAGCGCTGGTGACATCGGCGTCTATGAGCTCGCTACGAGACGACGACGACCCCGACCATGCCCTCGAAGGCCGCGGCATCCGTGTTGTCGGCCCCTTCCGGTGCCCCGGCGTGGAGGATGCAGTAGTAGCCATACTCGCCGGGCGTATCGAAGGTCACCTCGAAGCTGGAGGGGACCTCATAGCCGGGCACCGTGAGGACCGCGGCGAGCTCCGCCCCGAACAGGTAACCGGAGTTGAGGTAACCCTCGCCCGTGTACGTGCCTTGCAGGTCGGACGGGTAAAACGTGATCGGACTGAAGACGAACATCGGCGGACCGCCCGCGCCCTCGACCGGGATCACATCTTCGGGAGCGGGGGTGCCACCGAGGAAGGTCACCGTGTGTGGGGAGATCCCGCTCCGGTTGGTCCAGCGGACGGTGTCACCGGCAGCGACCTCGACGCGGGCCGGGAGGAAGGCCAATGCCTCGACCTGGCCATCGCTCACGCCCGCGAGGACTTCGTGGACGCTCGCTTCCGGGGTGCCCGCAGCGGCGTACTCCTCGGCGAAGGCGGCGCCCCGCTCCATGTAGTCGGCCAGTTGCTGGGCGCCCAGCTCGTCGATCGCGGCCTGGTCCATCGGCAGATCGCTGCCCGCTTCCTGGACGGTGAGCGTGCCGACCATGCCGAGGTGAACATCGCAGACGAACTGGTAGGTCCCCGCCGTCGGGAAGGTCACGACGTAGGGCTGGCTGGGATCGCGGAAGAAGTAGATGCCGGAGTTGACATCGGCGGTCCCGTCGTAGGTCACCGCGCCCTCGGGCGGATTCGGGAACATGACCGCCGGATTCAAGGCGAGGGGAGTAGCCCCGGCGGCAGCGCTCGGCGTGGCTTCCAGTCCCAACTCGACGCCCTCGGCCGGGATGATCAGCGGCACGGGCTCGGTGCCGAAACGGACGTTGTGGAACCCGCCCATCGGGCCAAAGTCGAAGAAGACGCTGTCGCCGGCGTTGATGGTGATCTCGCCGGGCAGGAAGGCGTTGATCTCCAGCAGCGCCATCATGTCCATGCTGCCGACGAGGACGCGCCAGACCGTGGTGCCGTCGGCCTGCTCGCCGAGGACCGGGGTCGCGGGGGCGGACGGCGCCTCCCCCGCGGCCGGGGGGGCGGGCGGGGCGGCGGCGCCGGGGCCGCAGGCCGGGCAGGGCGGTAGCGGCGATGCCGAGCGCCCCGAGGGCGCGGACGACTTCGCGGCGACCCAGTGTGCCGGCCTGGTAGCGGCTGACGAGTTCCTGGACGACGGCAGATTCGGTGGTGGCTCGAGTAGTCACGTGATGTTCCTCCATGGTGATGTTCATGCGCCTCGGCGCAGATCGAGTCGGGATGGTCGTCTCGTGCGGTTTCATCATCGGGACGACGGTGGTCTGGCTATCCTGTCGATTCCGCTTATGCCGCGTGTCTCCTGGTCCGTGGTCCGGACCCTGGTCGCCGTCCGCATCGGAACGGCGATGGGCGAGAGAAGTCCGCGCCGGGGCACCGCTTGGCGATGCGAGGTGGGTCGCCGTGATGGCCGCGCGGGGGCACCACGGCGATCGGAAAGGGGGAGGGTGACCGGTCCCGTTGCCGGGCCGGTCTCGTGCTAGGTGACCACGATGGTGGCCATCATGCCCTGGCGGGCGTGCTGTTTGCAGATGTACCGGATCTCGCCTGGTGCCGTCAGGGTAACGCTGAACGATTCGCCAGGTGCCAACGTCTTCGAAACGAAACTGCCGTCGAGCGACGCGACCGAGTGCCAGTGGCTGCCCTCGTTGGTCCAGGTCACGGTGGCGCCCGCGGCGACCGAGACGTTGGGCTCGTCGAAGCGGTCGTCGCGGAGCGCGTTGGAGATGTCCTCGGAGGGTTCGTTGGCCGAGATGGCCATCTCCACGCGAGGTTCGGTCGTCTCGGTCGGGACCGCCGGACTGGTGATGGTGCCGGTTGCGGTGTTCGCCGCGACGTCATGGCCGCCGTGGCTGGTGGTCCCGGGCTCGGCGCTGGTGACAGGCGCCCGGGCGGGGCCGATCGCGCCGAGCGGGCCGGTCGGCACCTCGCCGTCGTAGGCGATCAGGGTCATCATCCCGTTCGCGGCGTGGGATTCGATGTGGCAGTGGAACATCCAGACCCCCGGGTTGTCCCCGGTCAGTTCCAGGTCGTAGCGTTCCCCCGGCCCGATCAGGATCGTGTCCTTGGTCAGTTCCAACCCCTCGGGGACCGGGTTGCCGTCGGTCGCCACGATCTTGAAGGAGTGGCCGTGGGTGTGGATCGGGTGGGGCATGTTGCCCATGTTCATCAGCCGGATCAGGACCCGCTCCCCCTCGGCGATCGGCAGCGGGGCGATGGCGTCGTGGGCCTTGCCATTCATCAGGAATAGGTCGGCCCCGAGTTCCCCGCCCCGCAATTGGCTGTCGCGGGGCCCGAGGGGTGCCTTGCCGGTCGCCACGTCCGGGGTCATCTCCATGTCCCACTCGCCGAGCATGTAGGTCGCCTCGCGGTCGTAGGCGGGGCGCGTCGTCTCCTTCGGCTCGACGATCAGGGGGCCGTAGAGGCCGAGCGAGACCTGCGTCGCGACGTCGGTGTGGCTGTGGTACATCCGGCTGCCGGCCGGGTCGGCGATCCACTCGTAGATGAAGGTCCGGCCCGGCTCGATCGGAGCCTGGTTCAGGCCGGCCGGGCCGTCCATCGCCGGGGTGACGTCCATGCCATGCCAGTGGACGGAGGTGCCGACCGGGAGCCGGTTCTCGACCGTGATCCGGACGAAGTCGCCCTCGTTGACCCGGATCTCCGGCCCGGGGACCTGGCCGTTGTAGGCCCACGCCTTGACCGTCAGACCGGGCATGATCTCCCAGTCGATCTCCTCGGCCACCAGGGTCAACTCCCGGACGGCCGGGGCCGCGGTGGCCGAGGGGGCGGATGCGTGGCCTCGCCAGGTCGTGAAGCCGAACCCGCCGCTGGCGAGGACGAGGACGAAGGTCACGGCCACCTGGACCAGTCGAGAGGGTCGGGTGGGCTGCCACCGGGAGGATGATGCGAGCGGGGTGCCGACGGCCTTCACGTTGGGGATCTCCTCGTATTCGATCGGATGCGAACGCCTGGTGATGTGGACGCGGGGCGCGTGCTCATCCGGCAATGGACCGGTCGGGTCGCCCGGGAGGGCCTTCCGCCGATCGATCGCCGCGTCGTGGTCTCGGTCCCGTGTCAATGTGACCATCATGCCAGCGATGGGGGGCCGCCGCATCGGTATTTATACGTATTTGTGCCGCGTCGCCGGTTAGGTAGTGAGTCGGCCATCCGGCGTACGCCGTGGCCACGTCGAGGCGGCGGTCCCGCCCGGCGCGACGCGCGCGACCGTCATCCGGCCGGCCCGGGCACCGGTGACCAGGCTCGTGGAGACGGTGAGGGAGGGACGGGGCTGGTGCATCTCCCCAGCGGTGGCGCGGTCTGGCCGGCGCGGTATCCTGTGCGGGCGATGGCCCGGTTAGCTCCGCCTCGTGTGCCGGGGGCCGGTCGGGCGGCGTCGGCGAAGTCGCTGATGTCTCGTCATATTGTGGAAGGAGTACCCTCGATGGGAGAGCGGCAGGCGACCGGGCGGGACGATCACCCCACGGGCGGGGGACGGGATCGCCGTCCCGCCTTCGAGCAGTTCACGGCGGTCCGGCGGTATCAGCCGACGCTGAGCTTCTCCCCCGATGGGGCGGAGATCGCCTACGTGGTCAATACGTCTGGCCAGTTCAACCTCTGGCGGCAATCGACCCGGGGCGGCTACCCGTACCAGGTGACGACGTTCCACGACCAGTCGGTACGGCAGGCGGCCTGGTCGCCGGACGGCGAGACGATCGCCTTCGCCGCCGACCGCGCGGGCGACGAGTTCCAGCAGCTCTACACGATTCCGGCCCGGGGCGGCCTGCCGGAGGCGCTGACGGAGGCGCCCGAGGTGCGGCACCAGATGGCGGGCCAGCCCTGGTCCCCGGACGGGCGCCAGGTCGCCTACGCCGCCAACGATCGCGAGCCGACCGACCAGGACGTCCTGGTCCGCGACGTGGCCGGGGCCGAGGTCGGCCGCCCGCTGGCGAACGGGGCGATCAACCACGCGGTCTCTTGGTCGCCGGACGGGACGTGGCTCTCGATCGCGGAGGCCCGATCGAACACCGACCTGGACATCGGGGTCCTCTCGGTGACGACCGGGGAGTACCGGGTCCTGACTGCCCACGAGGGAGAGGTGGTGAACGTGCCCGCCGCCTGGGCCCACGACGGTTCTGGGCTGTGGGTGGTCTCCGACGAGGGGCGCGAGTTCTCCGGGCTCGGGTTCTTGCCGCTCGACGGGCCGATGCGGTGGGTCGAAACGCCGGACGGGGACATCGAGCAGGTGGCGGCCTCTGCCGACGGCCGATACCTGGCCTGGGTCACCAATGAGAGCGGCTATTCCCGCCTCGCCGTCCGCGACCTCTCCACCGGTGAACTCGTCCCCCTGCCGGAGATGCCGCGCGGCGTGATCGGCTCGATGGAGATGGCCCCGTCCGGCGACCAGATCGGCTTCATCTTCACCGAGCCCAACCGTCCGGCCGAGGTCTACGTCCTCCATCTCGCGAGCGACGCATTGGTCCGCCTCACCGACGGGATGCTGGGCGGCATCGACCCGGACGACCTGGTCGTGCCCGACCTGATTCACTACCCCACCCACGACGGCCGCGATGTCCCCGCCTGGCTCTACCGCCCCGCGGGGGATGGCCCCTTCCCGGTGGTCCTCTCGATCCACGGCGGGCCGGAGTCGCAGGAGCGGGCCAACTACAGCGGGTACTACCAATACCTGCTATCGCGGGGCATCGGCGTCCTGGCCCCCAATGTCCGGGGCAGCACCGGCTATGGCAAGACCTACCAAAAGCTGATCCACCACGACTGGGGCGGGGCGGAGCTGGGCGACTTCAAGGCGGCGGCGGAGTACCTGCGCGGCCTCGACTGGGTGGACCCGGATCGCCTCGGCGTCTACGGCGGCTCGTTCGGCGGCTTCGCCACGTTGTCCTGCGTCAGCCGCCTGCCCGAGTACTGGGCGGCGGCGGTCGACATCGTCGGGCCGTCCAACCTGGTCACCTTCGCCAGGGCCGTCCCGCCGACCTGGCGCCGGATGATGGCCAAGTGGGTCGGCGACCCGGAGACCGAGGCCGAGTTCTTGATGGAACGCTCCCCGATCACCTACGTCGACCAGATCCGGGCCCCGCTCTTCGTGATCCAGGGCGCCAACGACCCCCGGGTGGTCCAGGGCGAGAGCGACCAGATCGTCGCCCGTCTCCGCGAACGCGGCGTCGACGTCCGCTACGACGTCTACGAGGACGAGGGTCACGGCTTCACGAAGCGGACCAACGAACTGAAGGCGATGGGCGACGCGGCGGCCTTCTTCGAGGGGCACTTGTTGGCGTAGGGACAGTCGGAAGACGGAAATCGGAGTCGGAAGACGGAAGACGGAAGACGGACGGGGGCAGGACGGTCTGGCGACGCGGTGGCCGGGTGGGTCGCCGCGTCGCCGTGGTGCGGTGTTTCAGCCACCCAGCCGGTAGAACCGGAAGAAGTCGTGCTCGATCGGGAGTTCCTCGACCGATGTGAA